>NZ_VOXR01000002.1:0-158380 GCF_013420645.1 Acinetobacter sp. C15 | reverse complement strand
TAAAGATAGACGGAATAAGGATTTAATCATTAAGCAGCATTGGATAGCTGCGTCGGAGTAGGTTTGATTTCGCCCTTGTTTGCCTTTTGATGGAGCATACCATTGCGTAGCAGGATCAAACCAAATGACAATATTTCCGCGACTCATGAGTGCTCGGTTATATGCGGGCCAATTGGTTGTGCGGTAGATTTTGTGTGTAGGCTTCTTCATTTGAAAATTATATCGCTGAAAAAGCCTTTACAGATAGGTTTGTGCAACAAAGCCATTCATCTTTAAATGTTGCTAACGATATATTTAAGTATTTCCATTGTGGATGCTTTTTTTGAAAAGTTTGTAAAACACTACTCTTACCTGAACCATATGGCCCAGTTATAGCAATATTGTTCGTTTTATTCTGTGATAATGCGAATTTCAGCATATCGGAATACGCGTTATCTTGATCTGCGCTAGTAATTGGTGTTAAAGATAAATATTGATTTGTTGATGTTATTTGAGGAGCTGAATGAATTTCTTTAATTTTTGCAAAAGTTATTTTTAATTCATTCCAAATTTTTTGGCGCTTTTCTTTTGACATTTAAATAGTCTCGTCCCTAATACATATTTAATTTTGCAAGTATTTTAGCCTTTTCATTGTTTTAACATTTATGTGTAATATAAATATTTAATTAAAGACTAGATCGTATATTTTAAAAAACCGCCAATTTATGGCGGTTTTTTGATCAATGACAACTTATGTGTCGCGCAATGACATTTTATGTGTCGCAAATGACAACTTATGTGTCGCGTGACGAAATCTTTCGCTTACCAGCTCAACGCGCCGCCCGTCTGATAATCCGTCACACGCGTCTCGAAGAAATTCTTCTC
The DNA here is from genome assembly GCF_013420645.1 of Acinetobacter sp. C15. NCBI lineage: Bacteria > Pseudomonadati > Pseudomonadota > Gammaproteobacteria > Moraxellales > Moraxellaceae > Acinetobacter > Acinetobacter sp. C15. Next base: position 157,516 of record NZ_VOXR01000002.1, on the reverse strand, counting down.
TTTACGCAGGTCCATCATCTCAGACATCCAGGCAAACGGGTTGGTCACACCGCTAAACTGCTCAGGTAAGCCCAACTGGCTTAAACGGCGGTTACAGATGAACTTCAGATATTCTTCCATCATGCCAGCGTTCATGCCCAATACGCCACGTGGCATAGTATCACGTGCATATTCAATCTCAAGCATGGTGCCTTCAAGAATCATTTGAATCACTTCTTGCTGGAATTCAGCAGTCCACAGATGTGGGTTCTCGATCTTGATCTGGTTGATCATATCAATACCGAAGTTCAAGTGCATTGATTCATCACGCAGGATGTACTGGAACTGTTCCGCCACACCATTCATCTTGTTACGACGGCCCATTGACAGGATTTGTGTGAAACCACAGTAGAAGAAAATACCTTCAAGTACACAGTAGAATGCAATCAGGTTACGCAGCAAAATCTGGTCGTTTTCAGGCGTACCGGTTTTGAAGGTTGGGTCGCTTAAAGATTGGGTGTATTTCAGGCCCCAAGCTGCTTTACGTGCGACTGATGGTACTTCACGGTACATATTGAAGACTTCACCTTCATCCATGCCTAAAGATTCGATACAGTACTGATAAGCATGCGTGTGAATCGCTTCTTCAAATGATTGACGCAAGATGTACTGACGGCATTCCGGGTTAGTGATGTGACGGTAGATCGCCAGAACCAGGTTATTGGCCACCAGTGAGTCAGCAGTCGAGAAGAAGCCCAGTGAACGCATCACGATGGTACGTTCATCTTCAGTCAAGCCATTTTCAGACTTCCACAACGCAATGTCGTGGTTCATGTTGATTTCTTGTGGCATCCAGTGGTTGGCACAACCATCCAGATATTTTTGCCAAGCCCATTCGTATTTGAACGGCACCAGCTGGTTTAAGTCAGCGCGGCAGTTGATCATACGTTTGTCATCAACCTGTACACGTCCTGCACCCATTTCCAGCTCTTCCAGGCCAGGCGCCACGTCAAGCTGTTCTAGGGAAGCAGATGCTCTTGCCAGCGAATCGGTTGAATTTGCTGATCCGCTTCGAGGGGTTGCAGCGGGTTGTGCAGCTGCCACATGCGTCTGTGGTTGCTCTGCAGCAGGTACCACTTGCGGATTAGCCGCTTTTTGCGGTTCGACGGGCGTAGGCTGGTGTTCAGGAGCAGCCGGTTTTTGCGAATCATCTTCGAAATCGTCCCAACTTAGGATAGACATATCAATTCTCTCTTCGTTGCTTTATATCTTTTATTGGACATCTCACGACGAAGGGGAGATGTCTTACTATACGCTTAATTTGTGAAAGCAAAATTAAGTTTTGCCGATGCTTGTTCTAAAAATGTACGTAGAACACGATCCTCAAGACTTATTTTGCTTTCGCTTCTGTTTGCGAATGGCCAAAAAGGCATAGACCATCGGCGTGTAAAAGAAAATAAAGGAAAAGACCAGAACCGCGAGTCCTAACATATAGTTATGAGTCATATGAGGCATGGTCTTTTCCTGTGTTATTTTCAAATACTTTGCAATCCTCCCCACACCCCTCCTTTAATAAAGAAAGGCCTTCCCGCATATCGAATCTGATTTTGGGAAGTCCCCCTTTGGAAAAGGGGGATTTAGGGGGATTTTTATCAAGCGAGGCTTACTGGCAAGCTTCACAATCAGGATTATCAATTGAACATGCTTGTGGCACTGGTGCTGCTTGAGTGAAACCTTCTTCCTCTACAGGCGCTTCAGGTTTTTTCTCTTCAACCACTGGCGCTGCAACTACAGGAGCCGCAACGGTTGCAGGTTTAACTGCATTCAATGCACCAGTATTAATGGTTGATTTCTCAGCCGATGTTGCACCCAAAGCACGCAGATAATACGTCGTTTTCAGACCACGTAACCAAGCCATCTTATAGGTGATGTCCAGTTTCTTACCATTTGCACCAGAGATGTAAAGGTTCAGAGACTGCGCTTGGTCGATCCATTTTTGACGACGAGAAGCAGCATCTACGATCCAGCGTGGCTCAACTTCAAACGCAGTCGCAAAGATCGCTTTTAATTCTTCAGGAATACGAGAAATCTTCTGAACAGAACCTTCGAAATGTTTCAGGTCGTTGACCATTACCGCATCCCATAGGCCGCGTTCTTTCAATGCACGTACCAGGTAAGGGTTGATCACAGTGAACTCACCAGACAGGTTCGATTTCACATACAGGTTCTGGAAGGTTGGCTCAATCGATTGAGACACGCCACAGATGTTAGAAATAGTTGCTGTTGGTGCAATGGCCATCACGTTCGAGTTACGCATACCGTCTTTTTGAACTTTGGCACGTAAAGTGTCCCAGTCCAGACGTTGGGTACGATCAACTTCAAACATGCGCTCAGGACGGGTTTTCGCCACCAGCTCTAAAGAGTCGATTGGTAAAATACCCTGATCCCATAATGAACCTTTGAAGGTTTCATAGGTACCACGCTCAACCGCCAGATCACTTGAAGTTTGAATTGCGTAGTAAGAAATCACCTCCATTGATTCATCAGCAAAATCAACTGCTGCATCAGAACCGTAAGCAATACCCATTTCGTACAGTGCATCCTGGAAGCCCATGATCCCCATACCCACCGGACGGTGACGCAGGTTCGAGTTTTTCGCCTGTGGTACCGCGTAGTAGTTGATGTCGATCACGTTGTCGAGCATACGTACCGCAGTTTTGATGGTACGTGCCAGTTTTTCATGATCCAGTTTGCCGCCTTGAACGTGCTGTACCAGGTTAATTGAGCCTAGGTTACAGACCGCGATTTCATCTTTGCTGGTGTTCAGGGTAATTTCTGTACACAAGTTAGATGAATGCACCACGCCTACGTGTTGTTGTGGTGAACGCAGGTTACATACGTCTTTGAATGTGATCCAAGGATGGCCGGTTTCGAACAGCATCGACAGCATTTTGCGCCATAAGTCTTTGGCACGTACTTTCTTGTGCAGCAGGTTCTGTTCTTTCGCTACCGCTTCGTAATGCGTATAGCGTTCAGTGAAGGCCTGACCAGTCAGATCATGCAGGTCTGGTGTTTCAGATGGCGTGAACAGGGTCCATTCTGCATCTTCAAACACACGTTGCATGAATAAGTCAGGAACCCAGTTGGCTGTGTTCATGTCATGGGTACGACGACGGTCATCACCGGTGTTCTTACGCAGTTCCAGGAATTCTTCAATGTCTAAGTGCCAGGTTTCAAGGTAGGCACACACCGCACCTTTACGCTTACCACCCTGGTTCACCGCAACCGCAGTATCGTTTGCGACTTTCAGGAACGGTACCACACCTTGTGATTTACCGTTGGTCCCTTTGATGTAAGAGTTCAGGGCACGAACTGGAGTCCAGTCATTACCTAAACCGCCTGCCCATTTAGACAGCATCGCATTGTCACGCATTGCGCCATAAATATCGTACAGGTCATCACCAATGGTAGTGAGGTAACAGCTAGATAACTGAGGACGTAGCGTACCTGAGTTAAACAGGGTCGGCGTAGAAGCCATGTAGTCGAAGCTCGACAACAAGTTATAGAACTCAATTGCACGTTCTTCTTTGTTGTCTTCGTTCAGCGCCAGACCCATAGAAACGCGCATGAAGAACAATTGCGGCAATTCGAAACGGATACCATCTTTATGGATGAAGTAACGGTCGAATAACGTCTGTAAACCAAGATACGTAAACTGGTTAGAACGTTCTGGCTGAATGGCAGCGGCCAGTTTTGCCAGATCAAAGTTCAGCAGGTCTTCTGACAGCAGCTCCAGCTCGATACCTTTTTTCAGGAAGGTTTCCAGAGCTTCGCCTTCAGGGGTTTCTACTGGTAGACCCAGGAACTCCAGGCCTGTTGCCACTAAGTCATTACACAGCAGGCGCGCAGTAACGTAAGTATAGTTTGGTTCCTGTTCAATACGGGTACGCGTCGCCATCATCATGGTGGTTGAGATGTCTGACTCTTTTACGCCGTTGTACAGGTTTTTCACGGTTTCATCGACAATGGCCTGAACATCAATGCCTTCAAGACCTTCAGCTGCAGTGGTGACGGTTGCTGTCAATGCACTTAAATCCAGTGGCTTTAACTGGCCCTGGCTGTCAGTGATCTGTAAGGTCGGATGATGGTTGGCACCCATCTGCTTACGTGCTTCAGAACGTTGTTCGCGATAGATGACATAAGCACGAGCAACTTTCTGTTCGCCAGTACGCATAAGCGCAAGTTCAACCTGGTCCTGAATTTCTTCAATGTGAATGGTGCCGCCTGATGGTAAACGACGCTTAAACGTGTTCAGAACCATTTCAGTCAGTTGTTCGATACGGTCATGAATACGGCTGGAATCGGCGCTTTGCTGACCTTCAACCGCCAGGAAAGCTTTACCAATCGCTACAGAGATTTTTTCTGCATCGAAAGGGGCCACTTCACCGGTGCGTTTAATCACCTGAAGTTGACCGGGTGTGGATGTGATTACGCTCATGTCAGCATAGCTCCATTGTCATCTATTGTTATGTTTATAGACCATTGAACCGGGCAAAAAATAGGCCACAGTGTTTGAGGAATAAACACAAGACTTAGTGGTTTAAAATTGAATTGAACACAAGATACGGGAAATTTTAGGGTAGATCAATATTGACTTTTCTTTAAAATTTTTGGCGTTTTTTGGATAAAATCTTTTGCAAAAAAATCCCCGATTTGTCCATTCGGCTATAAGCCTTATCGGACAAGGGCATAGCATAACAAAGCCGGTATAATCTGCTTATAGATAAACTTGTGGATAACTAAAAATCTCTTTGAACAGTCAGTCACATTCTGATCAATGGCCAAAAGCTGCAAAAAAATTGTACATTTTAAAAAGATTTATGTTGTTGAATTCATGGAATTCAGTTAAAAAGAGAAAAGTATAAGGAATTCAATAATTAATAAAAATATAACAAAAAGCTACTTTGATGTATCAGTTTAGTGAATAGCATCTTGTTTACAATGTAAACGTGTGTATATTGCAGAATATATTTCGACGTATCTCCCGGATTTTAAAAGGATAGAATACGTTTAATCAAATAAAGGGGCAGTTCATGAGCCAAGAAGAAAAGTTACCAAAAATTTTAATTGTTGAAGATGATGAGCGTCTGGCACGTTTAACCCAGGAATACCTGATCCGTAACGGACTGGAAGTGGGTGTCGAGCCAGATGGTAACCGTGCCATCCGCCGTATTATCGCGGAGCAGCCAGATTTAGTGGTGCTGGATGTAATGCTGCCGGGTGCAGACGGTTTGACCATTTGCCGCGAGGTTCGTCCACATTATCATCAACCGATTCTGATGCTCACTGCACGTACCGAAGATATGGACCAGGTTCTGGGTCTGGAAATGGGTGCAGATGACTATGTCGCCAAGCCGGTTCAGCCACGTGTTCTGCTGGCGCGTATTCGTGCCTTGCTGCGCCGTACTGACAAAGCCCCTGAAGATGAAGTGGCACAGCGTATCGAATTTGATGACCTGGTCATCGACAATGGTGGCCGCTCAGTAACCTTGAATGGTGAACTGGTCGATTTCACCAGCGCAGAATATGACCTGCTCTGGTTACTGGCTTCGAATGCTGGCCGTATCCTGTCGCGTGAAGATATTTTCGAGCGCCTGCGCGGGATTGAATATGACGGTCAGGACCGTTCAATTGACGTACGTATTTCGCGCATCCGTCCAAAAATTGGCGATGACCCGGAAAATCCAAAGCGTATTAAAACTGTACGCAGCAAAGGATACTTATTTGTCAAAGAAACGAATGGTATATAATCGTCGCGCGTATCTGATATAGGACGGTTTTTCGTGTTCAAACACAGCATATTCTTGCGGATTTATGCAGGATTGGTGATTCTGGTGGCATTGGTGGCCGTGTTTGGCTATCTGCTGGTTCAGATCATTAACTATCAGCGCGCGCAAGAATATCGTGAATCCCTGACCGATGGTATGGCTTATATCATTAGTGAAGGGGTGGCGCGACAACCCAATGAGCAGCAAAAGCAGGACTGGATTTCAGATGCCTCAGATTTGCTGGAACTGCCTATCTATTATATTGCTGCCGATAAGGTCGAGCTGTCACGGGCCGAACTGAAACGGATTAAAGAGCGCAAGGCTGCGGTACGTTACGATGCAGAAACGACCACAGCCTATATTATTATGGGCCTGAAAAATGACCCGGAACATTATCTGTATATCAAGGCCGATGAAATTACCGAACGGCAAATGAAGGCATTGCCGATCTTTATTCTGGATTATCTGGTCTATTTCCCGGGACAGGAAAAAGAATATCTGGCCCGTATCCAGGATCAGTTCTCTTATCCTATCGACATTCAGAACATTGCCGATTTACCGCTCGACTCCGAGCAAATTGGCCGTTTAAGGCTGGACCACAGCATTATCCTGTATCGGGATAATGCCAGCGTACGTGGCACCACCATCTCCATTATTTCGCCAATGCCGAACTCACCGTCCGAGGTGCTGGTACTTGGTCCGGTACCGCTGTTTAACTGGATGCCATTCCAGCTGGCGGCCGGGATTACCTTGCTGAGTCTGTTTATTCTGAGTCTGGGCATTTATGGTCTGATTCTGCCGATGCAGCGCAAAATCCGTGAAGTAAATTTCGCCTTGAACCGTATGAAAACCGGCGATTTAAACCTGCGTTTACCCATTGACGGTTCAGATGAAATGGCTAGTCTGGCCTCCAGCTATAACAGCATGTCCGATCATATCCAGCGTCTGATTGAAGCCCAGCGCGAGCTGATGCGCGCGGTATCGCATGAACTGCGTACCCCGGTGGCGCGGATTCGTTTCGGGATGGAAATGCTGGCCGAAGAAGATGATTATGAATACCGGATTCAGCAGCTGGACATGATTGATAAAGACATTGAAGCGCTGAATACCCTGATTGACGAGATCATGACCTATGCCAAACTGGAGCAGGGCATGCCATCGTTAGAAATTGAAAAAGTGGTGCTGTTTGATGTGCTGGATCAGGTGGTCAATGAAACTAATGCGCTGAAAACCGGTAAGGACATCCAGCTGCAAACCATGTCGACCAGTCTGGAAGTCGATGCCGAGCGCCGTTATTTACACCGCGTGGTGCAGAACTTGGTCGGGAATGCGGTGCGTTATTGTGACCACAAGGTACTGGTCAGCGGTGGCGTGACTGCACAAGGCGTGGCTTATGTCTGTGTGGAAGATGATGGGCCGGGCATTCCAGAAGAAGACCGGAGCCGCGTATTTGAAGCCTTTGCCCGTTTAGATGATAGCCGTACCCGTGCCTCTGGGGGGTATGGTCTCGGCCTGTCGATTGTCAGCCGGATTGCCTACTGGTTTGGCGGCAAGATTGAGGTGGATCAGAGCACCACTTTGGGCGGTGCACGTTTTATTATGTCCTGGCCGGCGCAGCGCTTTAGCAAGTCGCGTAAAAAGCAGGGTAATAAAGAAGGGCTGGAATCTTAAACGCTGCTTCAAAGATTCAGCTAAAGAACAGCAGCAAGGGGCGTTTGCTGTTCTTTGGTGGGAGAGTTGGGTCAGAGATTGTCAGCCATTGTCACCATCCAAAATGGTCCGCGTACTCTCTTACTGTCCAGTCTTTGAATTGATCAATTAAGTTGCTAAAAAAATAGCCAGTGATGTCACTGGCTATTTTGTTTTTGCATGGAGCAATTATTGAGTCTGTTGTTTGTACAAGCGGTCTGCTTCATCAAAACGCTCAGTAATGCTGCTGCTTGGCGCTTTGCCCAGCAAGCTCACCACAATAATGGCAATAAACGAGCAGACAAAGCCCGGAATAATTTCATAGATACCGGTATCGCCCCAGACATTTTTCCAGAGAATCACCATCACCGCACCCACGATCATGCCGGCTAGCGCGCCATTTAAAGTCATGCGTTTCCAGAATAAAGACAAAATAATCAGTGGACCAAAGGCGGCACCAAAACCTGCCCAGGCATAAGCCACCAGGCCAAGAACTTTCGATTCCGGATTACCGGCCATCCAGATTGCCAGCAGGGCAATCAGTAACACCATTAAACGGCCAACCCAGACCAGCTCTTTTTGTGAGGCAGATTTACGCAGGAATGATTTATAGAAGTCTTCAGTCAGGGTACTTGAACACACCAGCAGCTGACAGCTTAGGGTACTCATCACCGCAGCCAGAATTGCCGCCAAGACAATACCAGCCACCCACGGGTTAAACAGGATTTTGGTCAGTTCCATAAACACGGTTTCAGGGTTGGCATTCACCACCCCGGCCAGTTCCGGATGTTGCTGGAAGTAGGCAATACCAAAGAAACCGGCCGCCACCGCACCACCTAAACACAGGATCATCCAGGTCATGCCAATGCGGCGTGCATTCGGAATCGACTTCACCGAATCTGCCGCCATGAAGCGCACCAGAATGTGCGGCTGACCGAAATAACCCAGGCCCCAGGCCAGTAACGAGATAATCGCAACAATACTTAAATCACCGACCAGATTCATGGCTTGCGGACGCGCAGCTTCCAGTGCCAGCGTCACTTGAGATAAATCAGAAAAGGTCAGCAGGGTGACAATAGGCGTCAGGATTAAGGCAAAGATCATCAGGCCAGCCTGAATGGTGTCTGTCCAGGACACCGCCAAGAAGCCGCCAATAAAAACATAGCTGATGGTGGCAATGGCACTGATCCATAAGGCCGTGCTATACGACATTTCAAACATACTTTCGAACAAGCGCGCACCGGCCACCATGCCAGAGGCACAGTAAATCGCAAAGAAAATCAGAATCACAAAGGCCGATACAATACGCAGCACTTTTTTCTGGTCATTAAAGCGATTGGAGAAATAATCCGGTAAGGTCAGGGCATTGTGCTGCACTTCGGTATGTACCCGTAAGCGGCCTGCGACCAGTAACCAGTTTAGCCAGGCACCAATAATCAGACCAATGGCAATCCACACCTCAGATAAACCGGACAGATAAATTGCTCCCGGTAAACCCATTAATAACCAGCCACTCATATCCGATGCGCCAGCAGACAGGGCCGTGACAAAGCTGCCTAAACGGCGGCCACCCAGAATATAGTCTGAAAAGTTGGTGGTTGCGCGATAGGCCATCAGACCAATCGCGATCATGGCGACAATATAAAACAGAAAGGTGATTAAGGTCGGATTTAGGGAGCTCATACGGTATCCATATAGTATGTTGGACAGTAAAGGACTTATGGCCTCAATGCGTTCCATGCAAATTCTTGATGGATACTCACAAGTCCTGAAAGATTAAAAAATGAAGGCGAAATTTAACCATAATTTTGCATGAAATACTGATTTTTCTTTCAGGCAATAAAAATAGACAGCATCCAGGCTGTCTATTTTTGGCTAAAAAGGCGCTTAGTTTTGTCGGCCCATGACCCCACGAATGGTATTCAGAATATCGGCCGGTAATACCACGGTCTTGGCATTTGGCGATTTCGACATATCCTGCATGGCTTTTACATATTGTTCACCAAGCAGATAGGCCACCGGAATTTCTTTATCGCCGACTGCTGTCGTGACCATTTCAATGGCACGTTGCGAAGCTTCGGCCAGTACCACTTGTGCTTCGGCATCACGGCGTGAAGCTTCAAGACGGCCTTCGGCTTCCAGAATGGCTGCCTGTTTTTCACCATCGGCTTTGGTTACGGTGGCACGACGCTGACGTTCTGCTGCCGCCTGTTCTTCCATTGCTGACTGCATTGTGTTGGATGGTTTAATATCTTGAATTTCAACGGTTTTAAGGGTAATACCCCAGTCCGCAATATCATCTGAAATCGAGGCTTTTAAACGTGCCTTAATATGGTCACGTGAGGACAGCGCATCATCCAGATCCATTTCACCCACAATAGAACGCAACGAGGTTTGTACCAGGTTCTGAATGGCCCAAGAATAGTTTTCAATCCCGTACACCGCTTTTTCTGGCGTGGTCAGGTTAATGTAGGCCACCGCGTTCATCAGCAGGACGGCGTTATCGCGGCTGATGACTTCCTGAGACGGAATGTCCAGCACAATGTCTTTGGTGGTGACTTTATAGGCCACTTCATCGACATAGGGAATTACGAAGTTCAGACCCGGACTTAGGGTGGTGTGGTATTTACCCAAACGTTGCACAATCCATTTATAGCCTTGTGGAACAATACGCACCCCTTTAAAAATGGTGATGGCCACAAAGGCCAGCAGGGCTAAAACAATAATGGAGCCAGCATTCATTTTATATTACTCACTGTTTTTCGTTGTCATTCTGCAGGCTATGCAACTGCACAACCAGATCATTGCCAAGAATATCGACCACACGCACACGATCACCGACCTGCACCGGACTTAGAGTGCGGCAGTTCCATTCATCAGAACCGAGCACCGGCATCGGAAAACGGACTTTCACTTCGTCATGCTCCAGATTGGTCTGGATGACCATACCAATCTGGCCGATGGTGGCTTCCCGTGACAGGCCGGCTTTGGTTTTATCAATCGACAGTGGTTTAATAAATTTAAACCAGAGCAGGGTACACAGCACCGATAAAATGATCCACATCACCAGCTGCGTGGTGGTGCCCATCATCGGGAACAGCAGATATAAAACGCCCACCATCAGCGCGCCCACGCCAAACCAGAGCGCAGCAAAAGCCGGCAGCAGCAGCTCGGAAAGAATCAGCAAAATGCCTAAAACAAACCAGTGCCAAGGTTCAAGAACAAATTCCATACATCGACTCGTCGCGAATGATTGTAAAAAGAATCATTGATATAGATCAATCTGTATGCTGTTCAATGTAGCAGATGACAACCGACTTGGATATGAAAAAATCCCCGATGTTAAAATTTGGCTTTGGGTGGTGGTGCCAAAGCGGCCGGAGATTTTTTAAAATCGCTGATGGCTTTTTCAATGGCGCGGATTTTCAGCTGGGCAGCTTTTTCACCTTCTAAAATGGTCTGGTTGCTGGCTTTTAAATCCAGTGTGCCAATATGACCAACTTTAGGCTGAATCACCACATTGGCCTGACGTAGCTCTTCATGAATACTCTGCTGGCCCATAATGTTGATGGTCTGATCGAGCAGGCCCCACATATTCATGGGCGTATTGCCGGTCGGACGCGCGGAAATATCTACAGCAATGACCAGATCAGCGCCCATATCTTTGGCAGTTTTGACCGGAATCGGGCTGACCAGACCGCCATCGACATATTTGGTGCCGCCAATAGTTGCGGGGACAAACACATTTGGAATACTGCAGGAGGCACGTACCGCCTGACCGGCATTGCCTTTAATAAACTCGGCTTTACGGCCATTGTCCAGACGGGTGGCGACCGCAGCAAAACGAATCGGGAACTGCTGAATGGCTTTGTTACCGACCTGCTGATTGACATAGTCCTGCAGTTTCTGGCCCAGCACAAAGCCCTGACGGTTCAGAGTTAAATCGCGAATATCAGATTCTTTAAAGTTCAGGGCCAGTTGCTGTAACTGATACGGTGATTTACCACTGGCGTAAAGACTGCCGACAAAACTGCCGGCACTGGTGCCGGTCACAATTTTCGGTTTAATGCCGTGTGATTCTAAAACTTTCAGTACGCCAATATGGGCAAAACCTTTGGCACCGCCGCCGCCTAAGGCAATGGCCACCACCGGTTCACGCGCCTGAATGGGCGTCGGAGTCACTGGCGTTTGTACCGCCCGATCACAGCCGGATAGTGCCAGTAGCAATAGGCCAGCGGTCGAAAATTGCAGTAATTTCATGATTCGATAGGAGATTAATTCAACAAAATATGCGCACATCTCAGCAAAAAAATACGGTTTTGGCTAGTCTTTGGGCCAGCGTTTTTGTAACGGCTTGGCCAGCCAGTGCGGATTTTTGGCAGAAAACTTGCCTTCATAATGCTGATAAATCGCGTCTAAATCCTGTTCATAATGCCCGGTCGGATAAAACACACCAAGAATATGAATGGTCTTATGCGCATAATCAAAAGAGAACATCACAATCGGAATTTGTGCGCCATAGGCAATATGATAAAAACCGCTGCGAATCTGCTCGGCCTGTTTGCGCGTGCCTTCCGGCGCCATCCCGACCCAGATCTGTTCACGTTGCCGGATAATTTCAATAATCTGCTGGGTATGGCCTTGCGGCGCATGGCGAATTACCGGTACCACCCCAATCCATTCCAGCAGCGGTTTTAACGGTGTATTAAACAGGGTATGTTTGCCAAAAATGGTGACTTTCAGACCCAGTCCGAGCAGAGCAGCGAAGCCATGCCAGGCATCAATATTGGAGGTATGCGGGGAAATAATCGCCACTGCTTTGGGAAGGTTGGGAAATTCGCCTTTCAGCTGCCAGCCTTGGGCCAAAAAGAGCGATTTAAACAAGCCTCGGCTCAGGGCGCTGCCGCGGCCAGGCACCTGATCAGGTAAAACAGGAAATTGCTTGGTCATTGTTTTTATGTATTATCCTACTGAAACTCAGCCAAGTTTTACAAAATATTGCGACTTTATTCAATGGGTAAGCAGAGCAAAATACGCTTTCTTTTGAGCAGTTTTGCCTAGAGTCATCCGCTTGGCCTGAAATAAAAAGGAATGTCCGCTGCTATGCCGAATCTTTATCTGTTGCTGTTTTCCCTGTACTGGGCGCAAGGTCTGCCGGTAGGCTTTATGACCCATGCCTTGCCTGTGATTTTACGGGCACAAGGGGTATCACTGGCACATATTGGCGGTTTTGGTCTGTTAATGCTGCCCTGGTCGATTAAAATTTTCTGGGCGCCGTGGGTGGACCGTTTTGGCCGGAGCGCCCAGGGCCATTACCGTTCCTGGATTATTCCGACTCAGTTGCTGAGTGTCGTGGTGTTAATCGGGCTATCATTTATCCCGATTCAGGCCCTGAATGAACCGCTGTATTTGTTTGGCTTTTTTGTCGGACTGTTGCTGATGAATCTGGTCGGAGCCACGCAGGATATTGCCACCGACGGGCTGGCAGTGAATATTTTAACTGGCCAGCAGCAGCACTGGGGCAATACCTTTCAGGTGATTGGTTCACGGCTGGGCTTTATTGTTGGTGGGGGCGCCATGCTCTGGGCCCTGGACTGGCTGCACTGGCAGGCCACGTTCCTGATACTGGCACTGCTGGTATTTTTAAATACCTTGCCAATTTTACTGTATCGTGAACCGCAACATACAGCCAAAACAGCGCAGAAGACCACGCCTTTTTCCTGGCAGGTTGTGCGCCAGTATCTGGGTTATTTTCGCCAGAGCCGCAGCTTGGCACTATGGTTATGGGTGCTGCTCAGTTTTAAAATTGCCGATGGTTTATCTGGCCCACTACTCAAACCGTTAATGGTCGATTTGGGCTTAAGTTTTTCCCAGATTGGTATTTATGTGACCATGCTAGGGGCGTTTGCGGCGTTACTCGGTGCAGGTGTGGCCGGCTTATTGCTCAGGGTGATGTCACGTGCTCGGGCTTTAGTGTTGTTTTCAGTGTTGAAAGTACTGGCTTTAGCCGCCTATAGCTGGCTGGCCTATCAGTATGAACAGCAGCAGGCGGTAGCATTGTGGCTGATTTATCTGATTAATGCGCTGGAAGATGGTATTTCGGCGATGCTGCTGGTGGTGATGCTCACTTTGGTGATGCACTATAGCCGCAAACAGCTGGCCGGTACCGATTTTACCTTTCAGGTGGCGCTGATGGCTACCGTCAGTGGTGGGCTGTATAGCCTCAGCGGCATACTGGGCGATCAGCTTGGTTATGCACGCTATTTAATGATGATTAGCGGGATTGCGCTGCTGTGTCTGCTTCCGATTCTGGTCTGGGCCAGAAGCCTGCCAAAAGATGAGGCGCTTCAGCACAAATAAATCCTTAAAAAAGAAAAAAAGCGATCCTGGAGGGAATCGCTGGAGTCGTAACTGGTTTATAAAAAATAATGGCCTTCCACCTTGACCCACAGCCGTTTGCTGGATGAATAGTGGCTGTGCTGATGTTATGCAGTGAGGAGGGCACTTTCTTGGAATTGACCCTGAATATGGGCAGGGAGTGGTGTGCGATCCCGATGACAAGCAGTGTAGTGGCTGTTTATGACATATTTAAGACAGATGCAGGCGCTGACGTGCAGACTGTCGAATTCCTGTTCAATCAATTCATAGATCGACGCTCCTGATCAGAAAGACTGACTTTTGAATAAGCAAGATACTCATCAGCTGGTTTGGTTTAGATATTCCATTTTTAGTGATGAATCCTGTGATCAACTCGTCAATGACAAGTGGCGTTGGCTAAATCACAACGTCAATCATGCTTCATGCTGGTGCAGCTAAAATTCGAGGCCAATCCATCCCGGTAGAAAACTTAACATACCTAGTAAGACCGCGAAAATTCCATGCTAAAGCTGAGCTAAAAAATCGGCCAGCGCCAGCAGAATCGCTGATCTACTTCTTCAATACCTCATGTTGTTGCCGGTTGATTTAAGCAAAGCGTCATCAGTTTTATAAGTCGCTGATCCAGCAGCCAGAAAACTGTTAGTACCGGACTTATAAAAAAGCATCATCATCGAACTGGAAACCAAGGTGGGTTTGGGCGGCAACGTCGTGATTGATCAGTACAACTTGATAAGTCGATGCACCGGACAAGTCATTATCAGGCCATCAGGCTGAATTATAACGCTCAAAAACCGCTTTAATCAGATACAAAAGCAATAAGCAGTTGGAAGATTTGGTTTTGTCCTGCCGGCGCAGGTTACGGATGATCAAGGCTCTTTTGATGATGTGTTTTCAAGGTTGAAGAATGAAACGGAGTATTTTTGCAGCGACTGCACTTTTGAGTATGAATATGGCTTTTGCTGCCGAGGGCAGTCATTTTGACTGGAGCTATGCGGCACAGACTGCGCCGGATAAATGGAGCCAGTTAAAACCGGAATATCAGGCCTGCGCGGGCATGAATCAGGCGCCCATTAATATTGCCCAGACCACACCGGCACAGTTGCCGCCGTTAAAACTGAACTATGCGGCCAAGGCTAAAACCATTGTGAATAACCAGCGCACGGTTCAGGTCAATTTTGAACAGGGGAATCATTTGGAACTGGACCAGAAAGTCTTTGAGCTCAAGCAGTTCCATTTGCATAGTCCAAGTGAAAACACCATTCAGGGGCAAAGTTTTGCGATGGAGATGCATCTGGTACATGCCACACCTGCGGGTGAACTGGCGGTGCTGGCAATTATGTTTCAGGAAGGTCAGGAAAATCCGAAGCTGAGACAGCTGTGGCAGGAATTACCGCAGCAACCCGGTGAGGCCATTATTTTAAACCATCAGGATGTAGCCGCGGCATTTTTACCGGAGCAACGGGATTATTATCGTTTTAACGGCTCTTTAACCACGCCGCCGTGTACCGAAGGCGTGCGCTGGATTGTCTTCAAACAGATTCAGCAGGCCTCGAGACAGCAGATTCAGGCTTTTTCACAGCTGATGGAACATCCGAATAACTGGCCGGTACAGCCGACCAATGCGCGTCTGGTGCTGGAGTAATCGAATACGAAAAAAAAGCAGATCATCTGATCTGCTTCTTAATTTGGGATGTTTGGTTGTACGGATTAATGCAGGATTTTATCTAGGAACTGCTGGGCACGTTCACCGCGCTGGGTATTAAAGAATTCATCTTTGGTGCAGTCTTCGACAATTTTACCCTGATCCATAAAAATCACCCGGTTGGCGACCTGGCGGGCAAAGCCCATTTCATGGGTCACACACATCATGGTCATGCCTTCACGCGCCAGCTCGACCATTACGTCCAGTACTTCGGTAATCATTTCCGGGTCCAGCGCCGAGGTTGGTTCATCAAACAGCATGGCAATCGGGTCCATACTTAAGGCGCGGGCAATGGCAACCCGCTGCTGCTGCCCACCAGAGAGTTGCGCCGGAAATTTGTTCGCCTGCGAACTTAAACCAACCCGATCCAGATAGGCCAGCCCTTTCTGTTTGGCTTCAGTTTCCGAGCGGCCCAGTACTTTGATCTGGGCAATGGTCAGGTTTTCGGTAATGCTTAAATGCGGAAACAGCTCGAAATGCTGGAACACCATGCCGACGCGACTGCGCAGTTTGTTCAGATTGGTTTTCGGATCGCTAATTGAAATCCCATCAACCAGAATCTGGCCTTTTTGAAACGGCTCCAGACCATTTACGGTTTTAATCAAGGTCGATTTTCCCGAACCCGATGGTCCACATACTACCACCACTTCCCCTTGACGAATCTGGGTGCTGCAATCGGCCAGGACTTGAAAATCCTTATACCATTTGCTGACATTCTGGAGGTCAATCATAATCTTGGGTTCGGTCATACCGTCAGCCTCCTTTGTAGTTTTTTCACTGCATAGGTGGCGATTAAACTCACGCTAAAATACACCAGCCCGGCAAATAGAATATATTGGGTCAGCAGCGCCATTAAATCGCCGCGGACATAATTGGTACGGAAGAAATCCAGCAGGCCAATGGCATAAACCATGGTGGAGTCCTGAAACAGGATGATGGTCTGCTGTAACAGCAGCGGGGTCATTTTGCGAAAGGCCTGCGGCAAAATAATCAGCCGCATCGACTGGCCATAAGTCATGCCCAGCGCATAGGCAGCCGCAGTCTGACCTTTGGGAATGGACTGAATCCCGGCACGGACAATTTCAGAAAAGTAGGCCGCCTCAAATAGCATAAAGGCCACGATACTCGACACCAGCGCGGTATCAATGGTCAGGTAATTCCCGGTGAGGGCGGTGTAGAAAAACGGTACTGCAAAATAGAACCACATTAGCACCAGCAGCAAGGGAATCGAGCGGAACAGATTGACATAGCCTTGTGCAAACAGATTCAGTACGCGAATAGAAGACAGGCGCATTAACGCCAGCAGGGTGCCAATTAGAATACCGCCAATGGTCGCCATGACCAGCACTTTTAAGGTAATGGTAAAACCATGCCAGAGCGCCGGCCCGGACAGTTGTAAATCATTTAAAAATGCAGTGAGCCATTCCATTATTTTTCTCCTGCAATCAGGCCGGGAACACGTAAACGTTTTTCCAGCAGGTTCATGCCCTGAATCAGGCAAATATTAATCACAATAAAAATAACGGTGACAATGGTATAAATTTCAATGGTGTTTTGCGTGTACTCACTGATGGTTTTCATTTGCGAGATAATTTCAGCCACCCCGACCAGAGAGGCGACTGAGGTGTTTTTAACGCAGTTGGTCAGCTCCGAGCTTAACGGCGGCAAAATGGTGCGAAATGACTGCGGCAAAATTACATAGCGATATAACTGCGCGGTACTAAAACCCATGGCATAGCCGGCATTGATCTGTCCACGTGGCAGGGCTTCAATACCGGTGCGCACCTGTTCACAGACCCGTGCCGCGGTAAACAGTCCCAGCCCGATACTGGCTGAAATCAGCGCTGAAGTATGCGCGCCTAGATCATTCATCCACCAGCTTTTGATGGGCGCTGGCAGGAAATTGGGCACCACATAGAACCAGATGAACAGCTGGATCAGCAGCGGTACATTACGGAAAATGGTGACATAGGCGGTGCCAATCGTGCGGGCGGTTTTGCTGGGCAGGGTTCGCATAATCCCCAAAATGCTGCCCAGTAGCATGGCAATACTCCAGGCCACAATGGCAATCACCAGCAGCCAGCCCAGACCGGCGAGAATCCAGTGCAGATAGGTACTGTCGCCAATGCCGGTAGACTGAAACAGGACACCCCAGTTCCAACTATAATTCATACGTCCTCCTCAAAAACTCAGGTAAAGCATCCGTGTTTACCTGAGCCGGTTTATGTTGGAGTGTTACTGATCACGATCGTGCGGATTGGCAATCAGGTCTTTCAGCTGATCGGACATTTCAAAGTTCAGGTTGATGTTCTTCGGTGGAATTGGCTGCTGGAACCATTTGTTATACATCTGGTTGATTTCACCCGAGCTATAGGTGGCTTTAATGGCATCATCCACCACCTGTTTAAATTCAGTATCGCCTTTACGCAGCATACAGCCGTAAATTTCCTGAATTGGTGCCGTGCCGACAATTACCCATTTGTCTGGATCGGTGGCTTTGGATTTTTCACCGGCCAGCAGAATATCATCCATCATAAAGGCAGCGGCACGGCCACTTTGTAGCATCAGGAACGATTCGGCATGGTCTTTGGCTGAAATAATTTCGCCAATACCGAGTTCTTTTTCATGCTGGCGGATATAACGTTCAGAGGTGGTGCCAGCGGTGGTGACCAGTTTTTTGCCTTTTAAGTCAGCAAAATCCTGAATGCCGGAATCTTTGGCCGTCAGTAAACGTGAACCCACCTGGAAGAAACCGACCGAGAAAGCGACTTGCTGCTGGCGTTCCTGATTGTTGGTGGTCGAGCCACACTCTAAATCGACAGTCCCGTTAGAAACCAGTGGAATCCGGTTCTGGCTGGTGACCAGGTTGTAGCGGATTTTCAGATCTGGCATCTCCAGTTTCTGTTTTAGCGCTTCCACTACTTTTAGTTGCAGATCATGTGCATAACCGACTGGCTGATTTGGCGTATCGGCAATATAGGAGAAGGGAATGGATGAGTCACGATAACCCAGCACAATGGTGCCGGACTTTTTGATTTTCTCTAAGGTGCCTGAACTCGAGGCAGCGGCATTGGTGTTGCTATTGGCATCAGCTGGAGCTTTATTGTCACTACAAGCACTGAGGCCAAGCATGAATGCGCTGGCACAAAACAGGGAGGTGAGGGTGCGTTTAGAGGTCATGTACAAAACTCCTTTTGTATTGATTATTGGTCATTTGCTGTTATTCATGGCAATTCCAATCCTGGAACTGATTTATCAGGTAATGAAGCAAATGAGATTGTTTTAATTATCTCTGCACAACGGCATAGCTTCATCTTAAGCGAGATTTCCAGCATTGCTCAAGCGAAATTTTTAACCGTTTTGTTAATGATAAATCGTTATGAAATAACCACTTTTTAGATAAATAGCAGCAAAAAGCATGAATAAAATACAGCAGGAACTGTGCCAGTCTTGGGCCATTAAAGACCAAGATATGACCAAAGTTGAGATAAAACGGTTGGGCGAAGGTGGATGAACCGGCACAGAGATTTAAATCACGCGATTAATCTACCCGCAGGGTATTGATGGCTTCAGTCCAGTGACAGCTGTCACAACGCGGGCAGATCTGCTCGGCACTTTGCAAAAAATCGGTATAGCCACAGTATACGCAGGCGTAATGGGTATGCGGTTTAACGTCGGTGATTTCCTGACAGGCTTTGGGAAACAGGGGTAAACCGTACCGCACCTGATCATTGGAGAAAAACAGGATGCTAAACTTGCCATCATTTTCGAGTAAACCGACCCGTACCTGTCCCAGATGTTCGACCCCTTGCTGGCGCATTTCGGCAAAGAATTCATCATGCGACATTTTACCGCGTTTAATCTTTTCTAAGACCAGCTCACCATCTTCGACAATATACAGTGACTTGCCTTCCAGCAGATCTTCAAAGGGTTGGTATTTCATCATTAACCAGGTCACCAGACGATACAGGAAAATCACGATGCTCATGATTAGCAGGGCCTGAATCAGCGGCAGATCTTCGGTGAACATCGGGTCGCCGGCAATTGAACCCAGCGATAGAATAATCGCCAGTTCAAAAATTGACAGCTGGCGCACACCACGTTTTCCAGTCAGACGTAAAAAGATAATGATCATGCTGAACATGAGGATGGCACGCACGCTAATTTCAGCAGCAAAAGCCCAGGTGGTGTCATGAATAAAAATACTGGCCCAATCCATGTGAATGTCCTTTTTATAATCTGTTGGTCTTTGTTGATACTATGCATGAATTGCGGCGGCTGAATGTTTATAGTTGCGTAATGAACAGCAATGATTTGAGTGACTTGGTTAATTCAAAAAATTACCTGATCTGAAGCCACGTAATGTTAAGGCTTATTTGCTCAGGATTTTGCTTTGCTTCAGTTTTACTGAGATGAGTCAAAAAATACTTTCACATAAATCAGGTATAATTTCTCTTTTGCTTTATCTTCCCTATGCCTTTTGCGCTGAAAACCACGCCAAACATGGTGCTTGAAGTCTTACCACAGCATCAGAAGCTGAACCGTTTAATTGATGAGATTGAACAGCAGAAACAGTTATTGCTTGCATGGCAACATGCCCAAGATGACATTCGTGCCTATAGTCAAAAGGCGCTGATGCCTGCGTATCGTGAGTTATATAGCACTTTGTATGAACAGATGAAGACACTTTGGAATGGTCTAAGTAGTTATAGTTTCACGAAATCAAATACAGCATTGGTGGAAGATAAAATCCAAACTTTAGCGCGGTTACTACAAGGTTCACATTTGCTGAGTCAAAAGCAGTTAGATGAAGTGGAAAAAATGCATGTCTATTATCAGCAGGCAGATGAATACAGCAAGAAAAAAAACAAGAATAAAAATATAGACACTTTTGATGAGCCTGAAACTGAAACAGTCCAAGCCGATGATGTATTTGAAGATTGGAATAATGATCAATACCAACAAGCACGTGAGCAAGCCAAGTTAAAACGTCAGCAAGAAAAACAAGCGCAAGCTGAAAAGATGGTGAATCAATCACTCAAAACTGTGTATCTCAAGATTGCTTCCATCATTCACCCTGATCGTGAGTCCGATGAAGCTAAAAAAGAGGAAAAGACCGAGCTTTTACAACGTGCCAATGAAGCATACGAACAGGAAGATTTATTCTTTTTACTGAAACTTCAGCTTGAAGTTGAGCAAAGTAAAAACGGTTCAAACAAAGGTTTAAGCACAGAACAATTCAAGTTTTACCAACAGGCGTTAGAAGCACAAAGCCAGTCCTTAAAACAGCAGATGCAGGAATTGATTAACTCGCTTGTATGGTCAAATAAAGCCAAAATTGCGGTGCAAAAGTCCAAAGGGCAACTCAATATTGAGCAGTTGTATAAACAGATTGATGCGGATGTTTCGAACATGAAGCATCAGTTAAAAGCGGAGAAGCAACGGCTGAGTTTTATGGGGAAAGAGAGTGGGCTAGGGATGTTGTTGGAGCATGGGGTTTTGTAAAGAATATAGTTTTTTTGAACTAAGCAAAAAGTTTGTATACTATTCATTATGCTAAAATATTACAGAAATTGAGATTAGCGTTGAAGTCAGTGAATGAGCAATTTAGATTTAAGCATTTATCAAACAAGTGAAAAATTATCGGCACAACAAAAAAAGTTTAATCGATTGCTTGAGAAAATTGAGCAATTACAAATGGTATTGGCGGACTGGCAACAAGCGCAAAAACAAGTTCAAGAGGATGCAAGAGATGAGCTATTACCTTTATATCGTCAGTGGCACCACGTTTTGTTCGCTCAATTAGAGACGCTTTGGCAATATAAAAATACGCATAAAATCGCAAAAACATATTTAGTGCGTTTAGATGAAAAAATTTCAATTTTAGCGAGTCAGCTGCTTAATAATCCGAATCTTTCTGAACAACAACATGAGTTGACGCTTATCATTGCTCAACATTATGAGCTGATAGAAGAAAGTGCTGATGCTGATGAAATGATGCAAAAACAAGCCATAAAAGAAATGATAGCAGACCAAATCGGGGTACCCGTAGCTTGGCTTGACTTTGATTTGGATCTCAATAATCTCGACGCGTTTATGGAAAAAGTAAAAGATAAATTAGATCGAGAAGAAGCAAATTTTATTCAAAATCAGCTTAATGAAGATGAGCGTGATGAATATCAAAAGTTTGCTGAAAAGGAAAAAAAGAAAATTTTAAAGAAGCAAACACAGCTTGAAGAAGCGAAAAAAATGGCAGGGCAATCTCTAAAAAGCATTTATTCAAAAATTGCTGCCTTAATTCACCCTGATCGAGAGCAAGATGAACAAAAGCGCATTGAAAAAACCGAATTATTACAGCAAGCAAATGCTGCATTAGAGGAAAAAGATTTGCTTACTCTTTTGAAATTGCGTGTTTTTACAGCGCAAGGTGATCAGGAACAGGCAACAAAAATCGCGAATGAGCATTTGAAATCTTATAATTTATTGTTGGAAGAGCAAGTAGAGAAATTGCAATTTGAAATAGATGATATTATTTATTCATTTGATTGGATCGGCTCTGGTTTTTACAAACAGCGTTTTAAACCTGTTGATTTGATAAAAAAATATCAACGCGATTTAGCAGATATTCAAGCAAAACTGTTAAGAGATGAAAAGCGTTTAAATGATTATAAGGATTTTGATTACTTAAAAATTTTACTGAAAAGCAGAGCATTTAGTTGGTCATTTGAGTAATTTTTAGCATTGATTGTCATTCAGAGCATCGTCATTTTGACGATGCTTTTTTATGCACTTTAACCCGCTGATTATTCGCCTTCGCCAAATCCATGCGTCACACTGCCACCGATGCAGAACATTTAATGTGGCAACTTCTACGCGCCAAGCGATTTATGAATCTTAAATTTCATCGTCTTATGTGATACAACTTATCAAGTGCTTATATAAGAGTGATAAAATTATATACTTGAAGCTATAGTAGTTAATAGCTGTTGTCGTTGTTCAATATTTGTCTCTAGTTCAAATAGGCTCTCGTACATCATTTTATCTTGCTCACTTTTTTGGTCATTCACAATTTTTTTAAGTTGATTGATATATTCTCTATTACCTGCGTGCAACATATTTACGTTATATCCCCATAATATCTTAGTGTACATAGCTTCTGATGGATCTAACTTATCTAATTTATTTTTATAAAGAGACGCCGCTGCTAAATAACAATCTTGTATTAAAGAAGGTGATTTGTTCAAAGACTCCATAAGCATGCATTGAAAATTTTTCAAATTTGGTCGTTTGTCTTTGCTTAGAATTTCTTCTATGAACTCATAAGCTCGATCAATTTCTCCAATGCGTAAATATGTATTAATCAGAATACGATTACGCTCTTTATCACTATTAATTTGCTCAAGTCTAGGAATTAAAGATTTAAGCTTTTGAGTGGTTTTTTTCTCATCATCTGAATTTTGAAATTCTAAAATAAGCGAGTTGTACTCTTCTATTACTTTTTTGCTTTCAATATTCAATTCCGCTGTTATATCTGTATTCTTAGAATTCTCTACTGCATTGTTAGTTGAGCTGTTACATGCGGTTGCTAAGCCTAGTGTTGTAAAAGATACTAATACTGGAATAAGAATTTTTTTCATAGGGTATTTATCTAGCAAAAGAAGTTAGAGTGAACGTATATTTTTTGTATGGAGGGATAGGGGTTACAAATCCCACACTGTCATTAGGTCGAGCGGTATAACCTAGCTCAAGCTCAACCTCAACTAAGCTAATATTAGGCTCTGGTAGCTTTATAGTACAACTACCTAATGGAATCTTTCCTTTCTCAGTATCCCAAACACCTGAACCTACTTGAAGTCTAGTTGTTCCGAAATTTTCACCTTGTCTTTTAATTGTTGCTTTTCCGTAGGGGTAAATTTTAGCACTATGTATAATTGGATTGGGATCCATCATTACACTTATAAAGAGATCTCTACCAGTTAAAACATAATTAAGAAAATAACTAACAGCTCCAGAAAGCCCTTGAACTCCCTCATCAAATGGCATGATGATAGCTCTGTGACTTATGAATACATTGGTTTGGTTTCTTTCAACATAGAATATTTTAGTTTTATCTTTTTGACTATTTAAATTGCTATAAAGATTATCATTAATTAAGTTAGATGAGCCTGAACTAACCAAACTATTACTAATTGAACTTGACCCTGCTCCTTGAGCCTTTCCAGCTAAGTTTTGTCCAGGAATAAAAGTGGCTCCACAGGTAGTTTTATCACCGGCCACAATCATTGCTTTACCATTAATGAGTACCAAACTATTAGCTGCTATAGCTGAAACCATTGTTTTGCATTTAGGGCAGTAGTGTTTCATACCTTGAAGATGAGCAGGTTTACCTTGAACTACAAAAGTATTATCAACTTCGGTTACCACTCCACCATGAGTTGTTTTATCACCTATTGTTATTGTTGCTTGCATTTAATAACTCAGATTTGATTAAACTATTGACAAAATTAATGTTATCTGTAAAAGGATTGTTATTATGATGTATATTTGTAACTTGTAAGTTACAAGATTTAATTTATCGAATGATTGAAGATCAATCATGTCTAACTGAGCATAGTTTTATCAAACTAGAATAAAAGTAATTAATTTATTTTAATAAAAAGGGAAGCTACATTGCGCTTCCCTTTCTTTAGATTAAATCATAACCCTTAAATCAAAGCGCTGCAATTTGCTCCATATTCGCTTTAATCTTCGCTAACTGATTAGCAAATTCAGCAAGTTTTACTTTCTCGCCTTCAACCACAGCGGCAGGTGCTTTTGCCACAAAACCTTCATTTGCAAGTTTAGTTGCAATTTGGTCATGCTGTTTTTGAACCTTGTCTAAGTCTTTTTGTAGACGACCCAATTCCGCTTTAGGGTCAATTAAGCCCTTCATTGGAACGAATACAGATACATGACCGACAACACTTGATGAAGACAATGGCGGTTGTTCAGCATCTGCAAGGAACGTAATGCTTTCAACTTTCGCCAAAGCTTTAAACAATGGTTCAATACGAGCAATCTGCGCTTTTTCTGCATCAGTGGTGTTTTGAAGAAGAACAGGCAATAAGCGAGCATTCCCTAGGCCCATTTCACCACGAATGTTACGTACCGCACCAATCAAACCTTGAAGCCATTGCATATCTGCTTCGGCTTGGTCATTGATAAGCGCTTGGTCAGCAACAGGGTATTGCGCCAACATAATCGTTTCGCCAACAATGTTCAGTTTCGGCGCAAGGGTTTGCCAGATTTCTTCAGTCAGGTAAGGCATCAACGGATGAGCCAAACGTAAAGACGCTTCCATGACCGCGAGCAATACACGACGTACTTCAGCTTTACGCTCTTCAGACACATTTTCATCGTTCAGAACCGGTTTGGTTAATTCAACATACCAGTCACAGTATTCATTCCAAATGAACTCGTAAATCGCTTGTGCAGCCAAGTCTAAACGATAGGTCGCAAAGGCTTGTTGAACCGCAGCTTCCGCTTTTTGTAGACGGCTGACAATCCACTGCTCAGGCAATTCCCAAAGGTCTTGACGAACCTCTTGACCAATTACTTGATCTTCGCAGTTCATCATTACGAAACGGGTTGCGTTCCAGATTTTGTTGGCGAAGTTACGGTAACCTTCAACACGCTTCATGTCGAACTTGATGTCACGACCGGTGTTGGCAAGCGCACAGAATGTGAAACGAACCGCATCTGTACCGTAAGACTGAATCCCTTCAGGGAATTCTTTACGGGTCGATTTTTCAATCTTCGCCGCTTGTTTCGGGTTCATCAAACCTGTGGTACGTTTTTGTACTAAAGTTTCAAGATCAACACCATCAATCAAATCTAATGGGTCAAGCACGTTACCTTTAGATTTAGACATCTTCTGACCTTCGCCATCACGTACCAAACCGTGTACATACACAGTTTTGAATGGTACTTGTGGCGTGCCATCTTCATTTTTCATGAAGTGCATCGTAAGCATGATCATACGAGCAACCCAGAAGAAGATGATGTCAAAACCTGTCACCAATACATCAGTCGGGTGGAAAGTATTTAAGAAATAGTTTTCTTTGTCTTTCGCTTCGTCACCTGTCCAACCTAAAGTTGAGAATGTCCAAAGACCAGAAGAGAACCATGTATCCAATACGTCTTCGTCTTGGTTCAATTCAACTTCAGGGGCAATACCGTTTTTCGCACGAACTTCTTCTTCGTTACGACCCACGTAAACATTACCTTCTGCATCGTACCAAGCAGGGATACGGTGACCCCACCACAATTGACGCGAGATACACCAGTCTTGAATATTATTCATCCACGCCATGTACATGTTGCTGTACTGCTCAGGCACGAATTTGATACGACCGTCTTGAACCGCTTCAATCGCAGGTTTCGCAAGCGGTGCAATTTTTACATACCATTGATCCGTCAATAACGGTTCAACGATGACACCTGAACGGTCACCGCGAGGTGGTTTCAAGGTGTATGGTTGAATTTGGTCTAACCAGCCTTCAGCTTCTGCTTGTTCGACTAACTTTTTACGTGCTTCAAAACGCTCTAAACCAATGTAGTCTGCAGGGGCAGGAATGGTTTTAGAAATTTGCTCGCCCGCTTTCGCGATGTATTCAAACTCAGCCAACACTTCAGCATTTTTGTTGAAGATGTTGATGATTGGCAATTCGCAGCGTTTACCGACTTCATAGTCATTGAAGTCATGCGCAGGGGTAATTTTTACACAGCCGGTACCGAATTCTTTGTCGACATATTCATCTTTAACGATTGGAACCGCACGACCAGTAATTGGCAGGATGATATTTTGACCGACCAAGTGCGCATAACGTTCATCATCAAGGGCAACCGCAACCGCTGTATCACCCAACAATGTTTCAGGACGCGTGGTTGCAACCACGATGTGATCTTTACCATCGTGCGTGCGAAGTGACTTATCTTCAAAGAAATATTTGAAGTGCCAAAGTGAACCTTGTTCTTCTTTATCAGACTCAACTTCTAGGTCAGATAGAGCAGTTTGCAGTTTAGGGTCCCAGTTCACCAGGCGTTTACCGCGGTAAATCAAACCTTCTTCGTGCAGTTTCACAAACACTTCTTTCACTGCGTTGGATAAACCTTCATCCATGGTGAAGCGTTCACGTGACCAGTCCACAGAAGAACCTAAACGACGGATTTGACGGGTAATGTTACCGCCAGATTGTTCTTTCCATTCCCATACTTTTTCTAGGAATTTTTCACGACCAAGATCATGACGGCTAATGCCTTGCGCACCCAACTGACGCTCGACAACCATTTGCGTTGCAATACCTGCGTGGTCAGTCCCCGGTTGCCATAAGGTATTTTTACCTGACATACGGTTATAACGGGTTAAGGCATCCATGATGGCATTGTTAAAACCATGACCCATGTGCAAGCTACCGGTGACGTTTGGTGGCGGAATCATGATACAGAAAGACTCGCCTTTTTCAGACGGCTTGAAGTAACCGCGCTCTTCCCAGGTTTGGTACCATTTTTTCTCGATCTCGGTCGGATCGTAAGTTGTAGCAATATTTTGCGCTGAATCAGTCATAGTTCGAACAGATCAAAAGTAGATAAAAAATTGCATCTATTGTAGCAAAAAAAATGGCGACTTAGGCAGCCTGAATCATTGGCTTGTTTAAGCAATTGGCATCTGCACTTACTCGTCGTATGATGTAGGCAAATAACAATGCGCAAAGTTCGCAGAACAACGACGAAAAAAAGCGAGAACAACAATGACCTATTCAATCGCACTAAAATTAAGCCCAGCTACCTATCAGCGTTTTCAGCAGTTACATCAACAGTTTAACCAGGGTAATCCGCACAGTCTGGCCAAGCCTTTAGGCGAGGTGCTGTCACATATTTCCTGTGAAATTGTCGATCAGGTGTTTGGTGAAATTGCCCGGACCAGCAGCTCGCCCGACCGTGAATCGGAAAAGATTGTGCAGCAGGTGATGGATACCGTGCAAAAATATATGCCATGGTCGGTGTCATTTTTTGGCAATGACCGTCTGGTGCCGATGGTGAATTATCTGCAACAGAAAACCTATGAAAAAGAGGGGCAGGCCTATGTGGCCTATCCGGTCGATAATGTGCTGATTAAAGAAACCTTGGGTTGTGTCGAACAAATCCGGCAGGGCAATAGTGCCTATATCCAGCCAGCCTTTCGGGCTTTTACCCAGATTGTCGATCAGGGCGTGACCAGTCTGGTCCGCGAGCCAAAGAAAATGCTGAAGTTTAATTTTATGGTCGATAAAACCCTGACCGGGGTGATTCAGCTGACCACCCAGCTTGGCTATAAGCGGCTGGAAAAACTCGGCACCCAGTTTGATACCCGCATAACGGAACAGTATTTCAATCATTTTCTGGGCTTTGTGGGCAATGACCCGCAGCCAGAGCGCGGTTACACTGATATTCATCACAACAAATGAACGTATAGAGGGACAGATTCATGGCCAAGCAGGATTTAACAGGAAAAGTGGTGTGGATTACCGGGGCATCTTCCGGATTGGGCAAAGCCTTGGCCAAAGAATGTGCCTTGCAAGGTGCCGACGTCATTCTGACCGCACGCCGTTATGAAGAACTGGAAAAGGTGCGCGTGACTTTACTGAACCCGGAACGCCATGTGTCAGTTTGTGCCGATATTACCGATGAATCACAGGTACGGCATGCTTATGCGCAGATGTTAGCGGCCAAAGGCCGGATAGACTGGCTGATTAACAATGCCGGGCTCAGCCAGCGCGCGCTGATTCAGGACACCACCATGCAGACAGAACGTGCCATTATGGAAGTCGATTATTTCTCGCAGGTGTTCCTGACCAAAACCGTGTTACCGACCTTTATTGCCCAGAAATCGGGACGGATTGCCTTTGTCTCTAGTGTCGCCGGTTTGCTCGGCACCCAGTACCGTGCCTCTTATTCGGCGGCCAAAGCCGCAATTCATATGTGGGCCAACAGTTTGCGTGCGGAAGTGGCGCAAGATGGCGTCGAGGTTTCGGTGATTTTCCCCGGCTTTGTCAAAACCAATGTGTCCTTTAATGCCTTAAATGGCGAAGGCAAACCGCAGGGCCATCAGGATGAAGCAATTGAAAATGGTCTGGAGCCGGACCTGTTTGCCCAGACCACGGTCAGTGCCTTGCTGGCGGGAGAGGAATATATTGTGGTTGGTGGCGCCAAGGAAAAACTGGGGGTTTGGGTGTCGCGTTTATCGCCAAGTACGCTGTATAAAATGATCCGTAAAATGAAGGTGAAGTAATACGTTCCAGAGCATTTGACGAGATGAAGACAGATCAGGCCATCAGCTTATTTCTTGATGGCCGTCCCATAGGCAAACACTTCCACCATCCCACCTTGCATCCCCAGTTCGGTGGTGCTTAAACGCAGGCCTAAAATCTGGGTAGCACCCATTTTCTCGGCTTCCAGCTTTAAGCGTACAATTGCTTCACGGCGCGCACGTTCCACCACACTTTCATAACTGGTCAGACGGCCACCGAGTAAATTCTGCACATTGGCAATTGCATATTTAAAGTAATCATGTGAAATCACCACATTGCTGCTGACCAGTTGGCCGGGTAGGTCAGTGCTTTTAAAGCGGCTGCTGTCGAGCTGGATATAGGCCAGTCGCTGTTCCTGTTCGGCCAGATATTGAAAATGCTTGCGTTCGTTATAACGGCCAAAACCAAAGCCAACGGCAAACAGTACTGCAAAAATCAGCAGCTGCAGGAGCAATCCATCCATGACTTAGTCCTGTGCAGGGAAGGGGTCAGGCAGTTTCGGCATGATCGGATCGACAATCACCGCCGTGCCATAAACGAACAGTTCAGATGCACCCTGGGCAATGTTGGAGGTGGAAAAACGGATTCCGACAATCGCATTGGCACCCATGCTGCGCGCTTTGTCGATCATTCGGTTCATGGCTTCCTGACGCGATTCTTCCAGCAGTTCGGTATAGGCTGTCAGCTCACCACCGACAATATTTTTCAGTCCGGCCAGCAGGTCACGGCCGACATGCTTGCTGCGTACCGTACTGCCATTTACCACATCAATTTGCTGGCGAATGGTGTGTCCGGGTACAGATTCCAAATTACTCAGTAACATGTGATGACCAATAACAATAGATTGCTGATGAAGATAGAAAAACTGCGGGCAAAATGCAATCAAAACATCTCTTTTACAGTTTTATACGGGCAGATGTGTATTAAATCTTTTGGCGAGTCACTACAAGCAAAACATGATTTCTTAGCTTTGCTCATCACTCTATCGAGCTACTTTTATTTAATGGATGATCCAGGCACATCATCAGGCAAAGAAAAAGCCAGTCAGCGCGAGGCTCACTGGCTTGATTATCAAGCGATAAGAATGAAATCACCCTGATGCTTGACGCTGCAACTCAGACAATCTTATTGCTGAGCAGCGCGGCGTTGTTCTGCCACAGACGGCTGCTGGGTCACTTGATCTGAAGTGTTGGCTTTCAGGCCGCCACCCAAGGTTTTGTACAGTTCCACCTGATTGTTCAGATTGGCCTGTTCCAGCAATAACAGCCCTTGCTCGGCTGCATAAGAGGCACGCTGTGCATCCAGTACGGTCAGATAGCTGTCAATGCCGGCGCGGAAACGGGCTTCCGACAGACGATAGGTGGTATTGGTGGCTTCAACCAGACGGCGCTGTGCGGCAATCCGGTCACCAATATTTTCACGCACTGCCAAGGCATCATTCACTTCACGGAAAGCGGTCTGAATCGACTTTTCATAATCTGACAGCGCAATCTGCTGATCGGTTTCTGAAATGCGGATATTGGCCTGACGTGTGCCCCAGTCAAAGATTGGAATATCCAGACTTGGACCAATTGACCAGACAAAGTTACCTGATTTGAACAGGTCACTTAAATCGGCCGAGGCATAACCGGCGGAACCGGTCAGGCTGATGGTCGGGAACAGACGGGCACGCGCTGCGGCAATATTGGCACCTGCGGCAGACAGACGGTATTCTGCTGCACGAACATCGGGACGGTTTACCAGCAGATCACTTGGTAAGCCGGCACCAATTGCAGTATTGGAGGTAATGCGGGTAATACGCTGTGCCGGCAGCAGATTGGCCGGAACCGGTTGACCCACCAGCAGATTCAGCAGGTTTTGTGCCTGCGCCACCTGAGTCTTATAGTTGGCCACATCATTACGTGCGGTTTCGACTGAAATTTGCGCCTGACGTACCGGCAGTTCGCTGTCGATGCCAACGTCAAAACGTTTTTTGTTCAGGTTATACGATTCAAGCTGGGCCTTTAAAGTTTGCTCGGCCAGTTTCAGGTTGGCATTGGCAAAGGAATAGCTGAGCCAGGCCTGAGACACCTGACCAATCAGGGCAATTTGCGTGGCATCACGGGCACTTTGGGTGGCCAGGAAATTATCCAGTGCATTGTCACGCAGGCTGCGGACCCGACCCCAGAAATCCAGCTCATAGGCGGTGACCCCTAAACCTACGTTATAGGAGGTGCTTGGGCCACGACCCTGATTGCTCATGGTGTCCTGACGTAACACGCTGCCACTGGCGCCAATGGTCGGTAACTGGTTATTTTCAGTAATCTGGTACTGTTGCTGGGCACGCTGGATGTTCAGCGCCGCAGTACGTAAATCACGGTTATTGGTCAAGGCCAGATCCAGCACCTGTAGCAGGCGCTGATCGGCAAAGAAATCTTTATAACCCTGTTCTGCAACAGAGCTTCCGGAAGCATTGCTATAGCTGCTCGGAATATTCGCCTGAGCAACCGGCTCTGGCCCGCGCATACTCTGACAGGCTGTCAAAGCAAGCGCAAGGGCAGAAACCGCAATACCACGGCCTGTAAGAGACCATAAGTTTTGCATCACGATACATGCTCCTGATGATTTTGTTGTTTTGGTTTGTATTTAAAGATACTTCGAATCCACACGTAGAATACCGGGATAAAGAAGATACCCAACAAGGTCGAACTGATTACGCCGCCCAGAACACCATAACCGACCGAGTGCTGGCTACCTGCACCTGCACCTGAAGACAGGGCCAGCGGCAGTACACCAAAACCGAAGGCTAAAGTGGTCATGATAATTGGACGTAAACGCATTTTTGCCGCATGTAAAGTGGCTTCAAACAGGTCTTCACCTTTTTCCTGCAACTCTTTGGCGAATTCGACAATCAGGATCGCGTTTTTCGCAGACAGACCAATCACCGCAATAATCGCCACCTGGAAGTAGATGTTATTCGACAGGTTCGGGTTCTGGAACAGCACCATCCCGCTGAAGGTCAGGAACAGGGCACCGACAATACCTAATGGTACGACCAGTAATACCGAGAACGGAATTGACCAGCTTTCATACAGCGCTGCCAGACACAGGAAGACGATTAACAGCGACAGGGCATACAGGAATGGTGCCTGATCACCCGATTCACGTTCTTCCAGTGACAGACCGGTCCATTCATAGTCGAAACCTTGCAAGCCCATGTCTGGCAGCTTGGCAATAATTTCTTCCATGGCCACCATCGCATCACCCGAGCTGACGCCAGGCGCTGGTGTACCCTGAATGTTCATGGAGGATACGCCGTTATAACGCTCTAAACGTGGTGAACCATAAGTCCATTCACCGGTTGCAAAGGCCGAGAATGGTACCATTTCGCCGCGGTTATTACGTACATACCATTGATCGAGGTCTTCCGGCATCATACGTGAGCTTGCTTCACCCTGAACATAGACTTTCTTGACACGACCGCGGTCGATAAAGTCATTGATGTACGAACCACCCCAGGCCATGCCCATGGTGCTGTTAATTTCAGCAATACTCACGCCCAAGGCACCGGCCTGCGCATGGTCCACAATCACGCGGTACTGTGGTGTATCTTCCTGACCATTTGGACGAACCCCGGCCAGACGTGGATCTTTGGCTGCTTCACCTAAAATGATGTTACGTGCCATGGTCAGTTTTTCATGACCCTGACCGCTGGCATCTTTCAGCTGCAGGTTAAAGCCGGAACTCACGCCCAGTTCAGGCATGGCAGGCAATTGCAGCGGCATGATGTAAGAGGCATCTTTAACAATCATGTTCAGTGCCATACCACGCTGGATAATCGCACCGATCTGAGATTCTGGTGAAGTACGTTCTGACCAGTCTTTCAGTTTAATGAAGGCCAGACCTGCGTTTTGTCCAACCCCGGTGAAGGAGAAGCCGGCCACACTAAACACAGACTCGACATGCTCTTTCTCATTTTCCAGGAAGTAGTTGGTCATGGTGCTGATGACTTTGTCAGTCCGTTCCAGACTGGCATTTGGTGGCAATTGCACCAAGGTCATCACCACACCTTGGTCTTCATCCGGCAGGAATGAAGATGGCAGTTTCTGGAATAACAGCACAATCACAACCAGCACTGCACCGTAAATAATTCCGGAGAAAATCTTGCTGTGGGTCATACGGTTCACACCGCCCTGATATTTCACCGACATCTTTTCAAAGCTGCGGTTAAACCAGCGGAAGAAACGCGCAAACAGACCGTTGCTTTCTGGCTTGTTCGGATCATGCTGTTTCAGCATGGTCGCACACAGGGCTGGGGTAAAGGTTAAGGCTACAATCAGCGACAGTACCATCGCGGTGACCAGGGTCACCGAGAACTGACGATAAATCACCCCGGTCGTACCACCGAAGAATGCCATTGGTACGAATACCGCAGACAGCACCGAGGTAATCCCGATTAACGCACCGGAAATCTGTTTCATTGACTTTTCAGTGGCTGCCACAGGGTCGAGATGTTCTTCGACCATGACACGTTCCACGTTTTCCACCACGACAATCGCGTCATCGACCAGCAGACCAATCGCCAGAACCATCGCAAACATGGTCAGGGTGTTAATCGAGAAGCCGAACATGTTGATGACGGCAAAGGTCCCCAAGACCACCACCGGTACAGCCATGGTTGGAATAATGGTAGCGCGCCAGTTCTGCAGGAACAGGAACATCACCAGGAATACCAGAATAATTGCTTCAATTAAGGTTTTAACCACACTCTTAATCGACAATTCAATAAATGGTGTGGTGTCAAAGGCCAGCTGATCGACCATCCCTTGCGGGTAGTTTGGACGCAACAGCTTTAAACGCTCTTCAACGGCTTGGGCGGTATCCAGCGCGTTGGCACCAGTTGCCAGTTTAATCGCAACACCACCGGCAGGTTTGCCGTTGAATTTGGAATCAAACTGATAGTTGTCTGCACCGAGTTCTACACGAGCTACATCACCCAGACGCACCTGTGCACCTGAAGCAGTATTTTTCAGGAAGATATTGCTGAACTGTTCTGGGGTTTGCAGCAGGCTTTGTGCCGTCACGGTTGCGTTGAGCACCTGACCTTCTATGGCGGGTGCACCACCTAACTGACCGACAGCGACCTGGGCATTCTGGGTACGAATGGCTGTGGCAATATCACTTGGGGTGACTTGCAGGCTGGCCATTTTGGCTGGGTCCAGCCAGATGCGCATTGCATAGGAACCACCAAACACCTGAACTTCACCGACCCCCGCCACACGGCTTAAGGGTTCAGAAATATTGGAGTTAACATAGTCTTTGATGTCATTTGCTGACATGCTGCCATCAGGCGAATAGAAGGCCAGAACTTGCAGGAAGCTGGCGCCTGATTTGGTGACCCTCACCCCTTGACGCTGGACATCTTCCGGCAGCAGGGCGGTGGCAGACTGTAATTTGTTCTGTACCTGAACCTGGGCGATGTCAGGATCGACGCCTTGTTCAAAGTTCAGCGCAATAGACGCAGAACCGTTACCGGCACTGTTCGATGAAATATAACGCAAGCCATCGAGACCATTCATCTGCTGTTCAATAATCTGGGTCACTGTGTTTTCAACTGTTTCAGCCGAAGCACCCGGATAAGTCGCAGAAATGGTGACCGTTGGCGGCGCAATGGTCGGATACTGGGCAATGGGCATATTGGACAGGGTCAGAATACCCGCCAACATGATCACCAGTGCAATCACCCATGCAAAAATCGGGCGATGAATAAAAAATTGAGCCATTGAAGTCTACCCCTTATGTATTTGAAGTAGCTTTTTGTTCAGCCTGAGCATCCGCCTGATCTGCCGGTTGTTTTGCCTTATCTGATGCAGCAGGTTGCTGGGCACCTTGTGGCGCGGCAGCTTGCGGTTGATATGGTTTGGCTACCACTTTCTGTTCCGGCTTGACTTTGGCAATGCCTTCTACAATAACTTTGTCACCGGTTTGCAGACCTTCAGTCACAATCCAGTCTTTACCCTGAATACCGGCAGTGGTCACTGGACGTGGTTCAACCACACCTTTGGCATTGACCAGCATCGCCATGGCCTGACCGGTTGGGGTGCGGGTAATGGCAGCTTGTGGAATCAGCACAGCATTTGGAATTACCCCTTGCACAATCTGTGCAGTGGCAAACATGCCTGGCAATAACAGATGGTTTGGATTCGGGAATACCGCACGTAAAGTCACGGTACCCGTGTCCGGATTAACGCTGGCATCAGAGAATGCCAGACGGCCTTCAACCGGATAATAGCTGCCATCTTCCAGTTTCAGCTTGACTGTGGTGTTGTTACTGCTGTTTAAATCACCTTTGCTGAGTTGCTGGCGTAAACGTAGCAGTTCAGCACTCGACTGGTTGATATCCACATAAATCGGGTCCAGACGCTGAATCGTCACCAGCGGTTCCTGCTGGCTGGCAGTCACTAACGCACCTGCCGTCACGGTAGAACGGTTGGTCTGACCTGAAATTGGTGCACGTACGGTTGAATAACCCAGGTTAATTTCTGCATTGCGCAGTTCGGCACGGGTGGCCGCGACATCTGCTTCAGCCAGTTTCACCTGCGCCACAATGTCATCATATTCCTGTTTGGAAATGGCATTGCTGCCCACCAATTGACGATAACGGCCTTCTTTGACACGTAAGACGTTCAGATTAGCCTGCTGACGTGCCAATGCTGCACGGGCACTATCTACCGATGCACGGTTGGTCCGTGAATCAATTTCGTATAAGGCCTGACCTTCACGTACATAACTGCCTTCGGTAAACAGACGTTTCTGCACCACACCGCTGGTTTGCGGGCGAACTTCAGAAATTTCAAAGGCAGTGGTACGGCCGGAAAGTTCAACAGACTGCTCGACACTTTGTGGCTGTACAACAATAACCCCAACTTCTGTTGGAGGCATTTGCTGCTGGGCTGCAGCTTGCTGCGCATCATTTGGATCTTTGCTACAACCCACAAGCGCGATGCTTGTGGCCAATGCGCAAGCAGTGAGGGCAGGGGCCCAAAGCTTTGCAGACATCATTCTTCCACCTCAATTAGATTTTATCTATCTAAAAATTATTCATTGGTTTGCGCTGGCTGTACTTGATCAAGATCAGATAGAGCAGCGTGATCCAGATAAAACTTATGCTCCAGCCTGACAGAACATCTGAGGGAAAATGTACGCCAAGATACACTCTTGAAATTCCCATCAGCAACATCCACATAACAGCACATATTACAATGGCTTTATGTGCGGGATGTTGCATTGACACATAAATTGCAAGACAGCCCAGCGTTGCGGCATAAAAACTGTGTGCGCTGGGAAATGAGGCACCATAGCTATTGACCAGATGATACATTTCTGGCGGGCGCTCTCTTGCAATCAGATACTTGAGTATCCAGGCAGTGGCAAAACTCCCCATCAGTCCAATGCTGACCAGCACGATATTTGCATATTCCTTCTGCCTGGCCAGATACAGACACCAAAGACTGGATAAAAATAATACAAATGGCATGCCACCAACGACAGATAATCCCGTCATTAGTGAATTCAACATCTCGTTACGGTGCTGGCTGAACCAGTCTACAATTGCCGAATCAAGGGCAGTGAGCGCTGGAACATAAAGCATTAACACGCTGAAAAAACACAACAAACCACCGAGATAAAGCAAAAAATTAGGCATGCCGAAATCCTGGTTAGTTTAGCTGATCCGAGCGCAGTCCGGTAATGGATTAAAGTGTACTCGCCAGTACACTACATTTCAAGCCTGTATAAATTATGCTAATTTCTTTTTCAATTCTTTTTAACACATGACAAAATAAATTAACAAATTCCTTAATGATGACCCTTGGCCGGGCCAGATTGTTCTTCAACTTCAATAGGTTGCTTCGGTGGCCAGAA
Organism: Acinetobacter sp. C15; assembly: GCF_013420645.1. NCBI lineage: Bacteria > Pseudomonadati > Pseudomonadota > Gammaproteobacteria > Moraxellales > Moraxellaceae > Acinetobacter > Acinetobacter sp. C15. The sequence goes on along the minus strand of NZ_VOXR01000002.1, from coordinate 120,710 downwards.
AAAGTCACTGGGCCGGGTCAGGAAATGGGTCATGACCAGTTTGGCCAATGGCTTCCACTGTTCAAAACGTACCCGACGTGCGCGCAGGGCCACAATAATGGTGAGGGTGAAGCTGACAAATAAGTTGGTCAGGCCAATTAACAGCACACCCAGGAAAGACACAATAATCAGGCCAATTTCTGGACTGCCGTTGACGTTCATCAAGCCCTGAATAAAGTTGGCCGAGGCAAAGGCAATATGCCGGATATCTAAAGGCAGACCCAGAATATAACCAATTGTGCCCATACTGCCGAGCATAACCCCGAACAGGAAATTACCGGCCAGTGCGCCCAAGTTCCGTTCAATATAGGCGGCAAAACGGTCCAGCCGTTCCTGACTCATCCATTTTTTCAGTTTGGCATGCGCCTGTAGCCGTGGTCCGACTTTGCGATACACCGCCATATTATCGAAGTAACCAGCAATCAGGCCCGATAAAAACAGACACACACCGGCAATGGCTGCGTGTGGAATTGCCAGAGAGGTAAACGGATTCAGGTCATGCAGCATTTTGCTGGCTTTGGCATGGTTCATTAAAGGCTCATGCAACGCCGCATCCCACATAAAGGTAATTAGGGCGGCCACCGGAATGGCAATCGAGATATTGCCCAGAATGGCAATAAACTGGGTCCGGATAATATTGATAATCAGCGCGGCCAGCTCGGCAATTTGCGCCATTTTCGAGCCTTTGCGATGCTGTACGGTCGAGGCCAGTGCGGCAGCGGTCATCGCCGGCTGTTTGGTGGCCACAGTAAAGTGCAGCACATGAATCAGCATAAAACCCAGCGAGTAGTTCATGCTGTTAATAAAGGCCTGCATCAGCGGCGCCAGGGTTAAACGTGCCGCCAGCACCTTGAGGGTGGCCATGGTGGCAATAATGACCCCGGCACCGGCAGCCGATTTATACATTTCCAGAAAGCCGGCCTTGTCGGTACTTACATAATGTTCACCGGTTTTGCTTGCATTTTCAGTCACCTGCAAGGCCATCAATTCACTGTTGGTGGCCAGCAGGGAGCGGACACTGCGTTCGCTATACAGCGCGGTGGTAATATCGACCAGCAACTCGCCCATGGCGCTATAACGCACATCATCTTCTTCAACAATCAGGTTCAGCAGCAGTTCAATCCGGTCCAGACACTGTTCCAGTAAAGACAGTAAATAGGTCAGGCTGACACTGACCCCAATCCGTTTGGTGGCCCGGCGAATTTTATGGCTGACGTCACGGCACTGGTCAATCATCACCAGCGCCTGTGAGGCATCCGGTGGAATTACCGCTTCAAATTTGTCGGCACTTTGATGCAGGTTTTTATACTGCACAATGAAATCGTTGATTTCACGGTTCTGTACTAAAAATGGCGATTCGTATTCGGTCAGTTCCGGATGGGCATTAATAAATTCCGGGTATAAACCAATTCCGCTGACCCGATAGGACAGTACAGTAATGGCTTTAATGATTTCCTGACGAATCAGTTTTTTATCATCCTGATTACGATGGCCCTGATTGAGCAGGCGAAACAGCTGCTGCCACTGCTGATCTTCAATATCATCCAGCCAGTATTTATCGCTGCGCTGATGGAAAATGCGGCGCAGCAAGTCCTGCAGCTGGCTCTGATCATTAATCAGCGGTAAAAAATGCGCTCCTAGGCGCTGGAACAGCTGGCTCCAGAAACCATCTAAAGACAGGATGCCGGTATCGGCATACAGGCTGGTCTGTTTGTACTGGCTGATTAAGCAGAGCACAAAACTTTGTAAGGTATTGGCGGCATTGGGCGTAATCAGCAGGGCATGTAAAAAGGCCTGAAACTTTTCTTGTATTTCTTCGCTATTTTCGGTGTTGGCTGGTCGAATACGGTTGACCAGCTCAATGAGCAGTTGCTCGTCAAGATCAGCGGGCGTGGTTTCCAGCTGATCCTGCATGTTCAGGAATAGGTCATAAAATTTTATATGCATAGGCAAGGATGAAGCTATTTATTGAATTCGGTGCAGGGCCAGCTTGGCCAGATTGACCAAGGCCTGACGATAGATTGTATCTGGCAAGGCATTTAAGGCCGCAATTGCGGCTTCGGTTTCTTCCGTGGCACGTTGCTGGCAATAATCCAATGCACCTGACGTCTGTACAATCTCGATAACCTGCGCCAGGTCGGAGGTTCCGCCCGTAGCAATACTGCGGCGGATAATTTCATGTTGCGCACCTGTGGTATTTTTCAGGGCGGCAATTAAAGGCAAGGTCGGTTTACCTTCCATCAGGTCATCGCCGATATTTTTACCCAGGGTTTCGGCATCTGAGGTGTAATCCAGAATATCGTCAATGATCTGGAAGGCATTGCCAAAATGGCCGGCAAAGACACGTAAAGGTTCACGGTATTCCGGCTTGTTGGTTAAAATGGCGGCACCTTCGGTGGCCAGTTCAAACAGGCGCGAGGTTTTGCCGTGAATAATATCTAAATACGTCTGTTCGGTGGTGTCCGGCTGATGCTGTGATTGCAACTGTAGTACTTCACCTTCGGCAATTTCACAAGTACCGGTCGAGAAATCTTTTAGCAAGGTCATGTTGTTTAAATCGACCAGCAGGTCAAAGGCACGTGAAATCAGGAAGTCACCGACCAATACGGCGGTCTGGTTATTCCAGGTGGCATTGGCGGTTGGACGGCCACGACGCAAGCCAGATTCATCGACCACATCATCATGCACCAGGGTTGCGGTATGCAGCATTTCAATAATCGCCGCCAGTCTGCGCGCCTGTTCCAGATCTTCTGCGCCGCAGGCTTTGGCCGCCAGTAAGCACATAATCGGACGCATACGTTTGCCGCCGGCTTCCACCACATGCTTGCTGACCGCCATAACCAGTGCGACTTTTGAGGTAATGCCTTCATTAATAAACTGATCCATCGCGGCAAAATCGGAAGCAACAGGCGCGAGAATATCTTGCTTAAAGTCGATGGTCATGTGAAGGAGAACCTCAATTGTGTCAAGTAACAACGATATAGTGTAACAATGAAAAACGTCTGGACAGGAAATCTGCAATCTGCGGTGCGGCCATTGTGGTTGTCGTTATGAAGTACGAGGCAATGGTCTGCTTTCCTGTTCGTGCTGGCGCTAATGGCCTCCCGGTGACAGGCAGCGGTGATAGCATCAGCATGCTAGCGTTTTCGATTCTAACAAGCAATTTGATTAGATCAATGAAAAATGTAGGGTTTTGACCATTTTTGTTGCTTTTCGTTGCATGTTTATAAAATAAACAGCCGGCTGATGCAATATTTTGGCTAAATCTCTTGTTGTTTGCAGCGTTATCCCTTAAAATCTCTGCCCTTGTATAACCCCAGTGGCGTTCGTTTTAAGATCGGTATATCCCTTTACCGGCACGACGACACGGGCATGTTTGGAGTACATTATGTACGCAGTAATCCAAAGCGGTGGTAAACAGCACCGTGTAGTTGAGGGTGAAACCCTTAAAGTTGAATTATTGAAAGCTGAAACTGGCGCAACTATTACGTTTGATGACGTATTAATGCTTGTAAACGGTGATAGCATTCAAATCGGTGCTCCAGTTGTAGCTGGCGCTAAAGTAACTGCAGAAGTGGTTGGCCATGGCCGTCACGACAAAATCCGCATCATCAAAATGCGTCGTCGTAAGCACTACCGTAAGCAACAAGGTCACCGTCAATGGTTCACCGAGTTGAAAATTACTGGTATTTCAGGCTAATCACTAGGAGTAATGAGACATGGCATCTAAAAAAGCCGGTGGTTCTACTAAGAACGGTCGTGATTCGAATCCTAAGATGTTAGGTGTTAAAGTTTACGGTGGTCAAACTGTAACTGCAGGTAACATCATCGTTCGTCAACGTGGTACAGAATTCCACGCTGGTGCAAATGTAGGTATGGGCCGTGACCATACTTTATTTGCTACTGCTGACGGCGTAGTAAAATTCGAAGTGAAAGGTCAATTTGGCCGTCGCTACGTATCTGTTGAATAAGATTCAATAGAACAAAAACCCACAGTCTTCTGTGGGTTTTTTTATGCATGTCGCATCGGGAAAGAGAGCAACCCTGATCTTCATGATGATGGATAAAAAAGAACATTTGATATTAATAAACATACAAAACTTCTTATTTTCTCTAAATTTAGGCACTTTATTTGGTTTAAGATGAGTCCATGAATACATTGCGATATGCAACAATAAAAGGTGAATCTATGAAAATGCTTCGTCAAACCGTGTGTGCTATGGCATTAGGTGCTGCAACGCTGGCACCAGTGATGAGTACGACTGTGTATGCTGCGCCTGTGGCAGCATCGGAGCAGCAAGCCACTGCCAATCTGGTCAAACAATTGAGTCATATTAAAAGTATGACCGCCAACTTCGAGCAGACCACCAAAACCAGTGGCAAAGCGCCTAAAAACAAGGGCCTGACTGCCCAGCATATGAATCAGGAATTTAAAGGCGTAATGAAAGTGGCGCGCCCGGGTAAATTCTATTGGGAAACCACCAGTCCGGCCAAACAGACCATTGTGACCTCAGGGAAAACTGTCTGGATTTATGACCCGGACTTGCAGCAGGCCGTGCGTCAAAACCTGGATGAGCAGGTTGCCAATACGCCAGCACTGTTATTATCGGGCAATACCAACCAGATTATGCAGTCATACCGGGTGACCCAGCCAAACCAAGGCAAAACCTATTACACCCTGTATCCAAAAAGTGATGACGGTGCTTTCCAGAGTCTGACCATTAGTTTCGGTGCCAACAAAGCACCAAGCCTGATGATTCTGGAAGATTCTTTAGGTCAAACCACCTATGTACGTTTTAACAATGTGAAGGTGAACCCGAACATTGCCAACTCGACCTTTAATTTCACCCCACCAAAAGGCACAGATATTATTGATCAATAAGGGGTGCTGATCATTTCTTAAAAAAGATTTTATCTGTGAAAGCAAAACATAAAGGAGCCATTTTAATAGCTCCTTTATTTTTAGGTGAATAATCGCCCAATGGCAGGAGTGTACGGAAAGTCAATTGAGCGACTTAGGTCATGCGGACATGCACGAAATGGCAATAAAAATTGCCCCCTGAAAATGGTTAAAAATTAATCAAAAATAAGGATTAACCAGAATCACGGCTGATCTGTCTGCTTTTGCCCTGTGAAAGAATCCACAATTTCTGTGGATAAATCTTGGGATAATTTATTTTTCCCATTGAATGGGCTGCAGATGCACGATTAGGGTGCAGTCAGGATTTAATTTTATTTTAAAATTATCATTATGAATTTTAATGGAATATTATAAATTTTGGGATGTACTGCTGTGGGCGGTTTTTGGTTGATTTTTCATTTTTTATCGCAGGTTACAGAACTGCTCTAGGATCGAACAGCAGGAGTTTTATATAGTGGTAAACGGCTAAATTGTGCATATACAACGCCTTAGCGGGGTGAAAACTGCTGAAAATTGCAGCATGAAAATAGGGGAAATACAATGCAACATCTGAAATCAAATCTGCTCACCACGACAATCGCACTGACCACGGCATTAATGTTAAGCGCCTGTCAGCCGAAGCAGGATGCCGCACCTCAGGTGGAGGCCGAGCAAAGTCAGACTCAGGCGGCTGCTATTCCCGTGATTCAGGCCAAAGTGGTGCCGGTGGAACTGAAACAGCAGCAGCGCTGTGATGAAGAGGGCTGTACCGAATACGATATTCAGACGGTCAATACCAATGTGCCGTGGATTAATGCGTATTTTATGCAGCGGATTAAAAAGGCCGACCCGATTGCATTTAGTGAAGATGCTGCTTCTACTGTGTCAGCATCGTCAGCATCGTCAGCATCGTCAGCATCGTCAGCATCGTCAGCATCGTCAGCATCAGAGGCCAATAGTACAGAAGAACCGAACCGCCTTAGTCTGAGTTCGACCTATGTGCGTTATATTGGCCAGCATGGCCGTCTGGCTACCTTTAGCATGCAAAGTTATAGTTATCCGGCCGGAGCAGCGCATGGCATGCATCATCAGGAGTTTGTGACCTTTGATTTAAACAGCAAGAAGCGTCTGGCCTTGCAGGATATTCTGCTGCCGAATAGTGATGAAGCCAAACTGGTACAAGAACTGTTTAACCATAATTACAACTGGCTGAATGAGCACGACATCCAGCGTGAAAAACTGCGACTGAGTGACAATTTTTATTATGGCGCCAATGGGCTGGTGTTTGTCTATCCATTGTATGAGCTGGCTTCCTATGCAGAAGGCATGCCGGAACTGGAGCTGCCGTATTATGCGGTGGACAAACTGATTAAAGCTGAATATCTGCCAAGTTTGCCGAAGTATCCGGCCCAGTAAATTGTGAAAAAACTGCGCCAGATTGCTGTAATAAGCCCCAGCCGTGAAGCGGATTACTGTATTTTTTAACCCGAAGCGCTTACACTATAGCCAGTTTTTTTCTTTACAAAAGATTGGCTATGATCGACCCGAAATTACTCAGAAATAATATTGAGGCTGTAAATTTAGCCTTGGCAAAACGTGGTGTGCAACTCAATGTAGAAGAATGGGCATCATTGGAAGCTCGCCGTAAAGAAATCCAGTCCAAAACGGAAGCTCTACAGGCCGAGCGTAATGCCGGTGCCAAACAGGTCGGTCAGATTAAAAAAGCCGGTGGTGATGCTTCAGAAATCATGGCACGTATGTCAGCCATTGGTGATGAAATTAAAGCAGCCGAAGTGGCTTTAAATGAATTACAGGCGGAAATTGAAACCAAATCACTGACTATTCCTAACCTGCCACATGAATCTGTGCCGGAAGGTAAAGATGAAGCCGATAACGTGGAAATCCTGACCTGGGGTACACCACGCGAATTTGATTTTGAAATCAAAGATCATACCGACTTAGGCGAATGGATGGGTGGTCTAGAATTTGAAACCGCGACCAAGCTGACCGGTTCTCGCTTTAGCGTTTTAAAAGGGCCATTGGCGCGTCTGCAACGTGCTTTAACCCAGTTTATGCTGGATACGCATACCCTGAAAAATGGCTATACCGAAGCCTATGTACCGTACCTGGTCAATGCCGATTCTTTACGTGGTACCGGTCAATTACCAAAATTTGAAGAAGACCTGTTTAAGCTGCAAGGTGAAAAAGAGTTCTATTTAATTCCAACCGCGGAAGTGCCAGTCACCAACTTTGTCCGTGACGAAATTATTGATGCGGACCGTTTACCGCTGAAATATGCTGCGCATACCCCATGTTTCCGCAGTGAAGCTGGTTCTTATGGTCGTGATACGCGTGGTTTAATCCGTCAGCACCAGTTTGATAAAGTAGAAATGGTGCAAATCGTTAAACCTGAAGATTCTATGCAGGCACTGGAAGAGTTGACCGGTCATGCAGAAGGCATTTTGCAGGCGCTGGGCTTGCCGTACCGTAAAATCATCCTGTGTGGTGGTGATATGGGCTTTGGTGCGACCAAAACCTATGACCTGGAAGTGTGGGTGCCAAGTCAAAATACCTATCGTGAAATTTCTTCGTGTTCTAACATGGGGGATTTCCAGGCGCGTCGTATGAAAGCGCGTTATCGTGCCGACCAGAAGAAAACTGAATTTGTCCATACCTTGAATGGTTCAGGTCTGGCGGTTGGACGCACCTTATTGGCCGTGATGGAAAACTATCAGCGCGCGGATGGCTCAATTGAAGTGCCTGAAGTGCTACGTCCGTACATGGGTGGTGCAGAATATATCGACTAAATTCATGTTGATGTACAGAATGCACCAATTTGTGCACAAAATTTGCTTAAGACAATCAGAACTAAATTACTGAGGTAGTCTGTGGATATTTTTCCAATCTCGTTAAAGTTGCAACAGCAACGCTGTCTGATTGTCGGTGGCGGCCATATTGCCTACCGTAAAGCCGGTTTACTGCAAAAAGCAGGCGCTATTATTGATGTGGTGGCGCCGGACATTGATGCCGCTTTACTGGAACTGGTTCAGCAGAGCCAGGGGCACTATGAGGCTGCTGCCTTCAATACTGAAATTCCGCTGCGCCAGTATCGTCTGGTGATTGCTGCCACCGATGATGCAGCAATCAACCGTCAGGTGTTTGAGGCTTGTGAAGCTGAAAATGTGCTGGTTAACAGTGTCGATGATCCGCCACATTGTCGCTTTATGGTGCCGGCCATTGTCGACCGTTCGCCTTTGCTGATTTCAGTGGCCACAAATGGTGCATCGCCGGTGTTGTCGCGCCAGATTCGCACCCAACTGGAAACCAGTATTCCGCATGGCATGGGCAAACTGGCGAGTTTTTCCGGTCAATGGCGTGCTGCGGTCAAGGCCAAAATCCAGAATCCGGATGAACGCCGGATTTTCTGGGAAAACCTGTATGCCAGTCCGCTCAAAGAGCAGGTCTTTAATGACAATCTGCAAGAAGCCAATCGTTTGATTGAACAGGCCTTGCAGGAATGGACCACGCCAAAAGGCGAAGTGTATCTGGTCGGTGCCGGTCCGGGTGATCCAGAACTGTTGACCTTAAAAGCACTACGCTTGATGCAGCAGGCCGATGTGGTGATTTACGACCGTCTGGTGTCTGATCCGATTATGGAGCTGTGCCGCCGTGATGCTGAAAAAATCTATGTCGGGAAGGCGCGTTCCAACCATGCTGTGCCACAAGAGGGCATTAATGCCTTGCTGGTCAAATATGCGCAGGAAGGTAAACGTGTCTGCCGTTTAAAAGGCGGTGATCCGTTTATTTTTGGCCGTGGCGGTGAAGAAATTGAAGAACTGTTTGCTGCAGGTGTGGGTTTTCAGGTGGTGCCGGGCATTACCGCAGCATCGGGCTGTTCAGCTTATGCCGGTATTCCTTTAACCCATCGCAACTATGCGCAAAGCGTACGTTTCCTGACTGGGCATTTAAAAGAAGGTTCACCGGAACTGCCGTGGAGCGAGCTGGTCTATGAAAACCAGACTCTGGTGCTGTATATGGGACTGGTGGGACTCGAAAAAATCTGCCAGAAACTGATTGCCCATGGCCAGCGTCCGGATATGCCAGTGGCCTTGGTGTCTAAAGGCACCACACCGGAGCAGAAAGTGGTGGTCGGGACTTTGGCGGATATTGCATCTAAAGTTACTGAACATCAAATTCAGGCACCCACCCTGACCATTATTGGTGAAGTGGTGAAGCTGCGCGAACAACTGCAATGGCATGAGCGAGGATAAAGCAACACAACGTGTTGCCCGAGCGCAAGACGAAGGCTATGCCTAAGTAAAGAGGATAAAGCAACGCACTGCGTTGCCCGAGCGCAAGACGAAGGCTACGCCTGTCAAGTGGCAGCTATGTTGAATCATGGTTGCCGGAGATGCAAAAGGGCAATACTGCGTAGCGCTTTAACCCTGACAGCATCCTTGTCCCATCAAGAAAGTTTAATTGCTTAAATCAACCAGATAGTGAGTAAAAAGTGATCCACGTTGTGTTATATGAGCCTGAAATTCCTGCCAATACCGGTAATATTATCCGGCTTTGTGCCAATACCGGTGCTCAGTTACATCTGGTCAAGCCCCTGGGTTTTGAGCTGGATGATAAAAAGCTGAAACGTGCCGGTCTGGATTACCACGAATGGGCGCGGATGCAACTGTGGGATTCAATTGAAGACTGTCTGGCCGATTTGGCCAGTAAAGGCGTAGGTGTGGATGCGGTGTATCCATTAACCACCAAGGGGACAGAAACCCCGCATACTTCGGATTTAAACCGTCCTGTGGCCTTGTTGATGGGACCAGAAACCCGCGGTTTGCCTGAGCATGTGCGTTTGATGTTCCCACAAGAGCACTGGATTCGCTTGCCGATGGCAGAAAACTCCCGCAGTTTAAACCTGTCGAATGCCACAGCGGTCATTGTCTATGAAGCTTGGCGTCAGCAGGGTTTCCAGCCTTTAAGCTAGGGCAGATCATCGCGAAGAATAAAAAACCAGGATCACTGATCTTGGTTTTTTTATCGCTATTTATTTTTTCAGTGAGCAGGATCAAGCCGTCAAAACTTGACCTGAAATGTGGAAACAAAAAAGGTGCCGAAGCACCTTTTTGAATGACTTAAACTTAGAGTTTATCGTCAAATTCATTGTGTTGTGGCGCAGGGTGTTTAAAGCCTTTGGTTTTATAACCCAGGTATAAAATACCGGCCATTGCCCACCATAAACCATATTTCAATGATGTTTCATCAACTTCAAGCCACAGTGCAAACACCGCGATAAAACCACAGAGCGGCACCACCACAAAGTTCAGAATGTCTTTAACATTGCGGGTACGGCCATCACGTAGCGCATAGCGTGAAATGACTGACAGGTTAACGAAACTGAATGCAGTCAGGGCACCAAAGCTGATCAGGGAAATCACGAAATCCAGATCCATAAAGCCCGCAGTTAAGGCCACCGCACCCACAATCAGAATGTTATAAGACGGTGTGAAGTTACGAGGGCTGATATGACCAAAGATTTTCTTGTTGATCACGCCATCACGGCCCATCACGTACATCAAACGGGATACACCGGCATGTGCAGAAATACCCGAAGCCATCACCGTTACAATTGCGAAGGTCAGTACATAGGACTGGAACAGTGAACCACCCACCAGCATCAGAATTTCTGGCTGAGTTTCAGCAATATTCTTGAAGTAGCTGCCCGGTTCATTCGGGAAGTAAATCTGCATGAAGTAGGTGCTGACAATAAAGATGATCCCGGCAATTAACGCAGTCAGGAAAATCGCTTTTGGCAGGGTCTTTTCGGTATCTTTGGTTTCTTCTGCCAGCGAGCTTAAGGAGTCAAAACCGGTGAAGGAGAAGCACAGTAAGGTAGCACCGGTAATCAGCGCACCGACTGAGGTCAGCTCATTCCAGAACGGTTCCAGGCTCCAGAGCTGATAACGCTGTTCGGCACTAATCGGGCCATCGGCATTAAAACCGGCCTGCAGTTTGGTAAATACCATCCAGGTAAAGATCGCGATGACCAGAAGCTGGATAAATACGATCAGACTGTTGAAGTTGGCGACAAAACGCGCACCACGCAGGTTGATGCCGGTCATAAACGCGGTCAGTACAATGACCCAGACCCAATGATTAACATCCGGGAACAGCGCTTCCAGATAAATCACGGCCAGAATAATATTCACCATTGGCGACAGCAGGTAGTCGAGCCAGGATGACCAGCCCACCATAAAGCCAACATTGGGGTGAATGGATTTCTGCGCATAAGTATAGGCAGAACCCGAAGATGGGTAGCGGCGAATCATGTGACCATAGCTTAACGAGGTCAGCAAGATTGCAACCAAGGCAAAAATATACGAGGTGGGTACATGAAAATGACTTTCTTCCGATACTAAACCGAAAGTGTCAAATAAGGTCATTGGCTGAATATATGCTAAACCAATAATAATGATGTGCCAGAGCCCTAGCGTTTTTTGCAGTTTAGCTGCCGATTGAGTCCCAGAGATATTTGTCAACGGCGTTATCCTCTTAATCGTTGATCAAGGATCAGTCATGTTCCTAAGGATCGTTTGAGACGAACGATCCCCCCTATCAATAAAACAAAAGTCCGCCAATCTACTCCAAAATGGTTGCTTTTGTCAGTAACTTTTTCAGAAATTTTTAGCAGAAAATATGCCAATCATCTGAATAAATAAGAACTTTTTCTTGGGTATAGTAAAAGCCTGATGCTTAAAAAAACATCAGGCTTCTAGAAATTTTGGCTATATTCGCCTATTTGCTGGAAATTACCAAGCCTTTTTTAAGATAGATTTCAAATCTTCCAGACTGGCTTCTTTCGGGTTGTAAATGATCGAGCCATCGTTTAGGGCTTTTTCGGCCACTTCATCCAGCTGTGCTTCTGTAACCTTGCCGGTTTCACTCAAGGTGCGTGGCAATTTGGTCATGGCATACAGACGGTCGCGCATGGTCAGCAGGGTAGCAATGGCTTTATCGGCACGCAGATGCGCCGGAGTCTGGGCATAAATATCCGGGCCGGCCAATGGCAGCAGCAGTTCGGCAATTTTGTCGCCATTGACATCTTTGTTGTATTCCAGCACATAGGGTAAGAACAGGTTCATGCACAGTCCATGCGGCAGATGCGCCACTGCACCTAAGGCATGCCCGAGGGAATGTACCAGACCCACCATCGAATTGGAGAAGGCAATACCAGCCATGGTCGAGGCCTGTGCCAGTTCCAGACGGCCATAGGCATCGCTTGGATTGTCCAGCACTTTAAACAGGTTATTGCTGATTTTCTTGATTGCGGCGGTGGCATAGGCATCCGAAATCGGATTCGAGGCCATGCAGCTATAAGCTTCAACCGCATGGGTCATGGCATCCATAGCTGTCATTGCCGTTAAATGCGGTGGCAGGGTCTGGGTCATGCGCGGGTCCAGAATCGCGGCATGTGGCATCAGGTAATAAGAAGCGAATGGCATTTTGACATTCTTTTCAGTCTCTGACACCACAGCGACCATGGTGACTTCTGAACCGGTGCCTGATGTGGTCGGAATCACGAAGAAGGGCTTTAATGGTTTTGGCAGGTTGTGCGCACCTGAATATTTCAGCAGGTCATCGCCGCCTTCCGTTACCAGAATATTGGTGGCTTTGGAGGTATCAATCACCGAACCACCACCCACTGCAATAATGGCATCACAGTTGTGGTCACGATACAGCTGCGCGGCTTTACGTACCGTGTCCAGACTTGAATCCTGTGGCACATCATCAAAAATATAGCCAATTTCAGCATCGGTTGATTCAAAAGCCGCTTCAACCGGGGCCAGCAGGTTGTTTCCACGTACCCCTTTATCGGTAATGATCAGCGGGCGTTTCGCGCCTAAAGTCACCAATTCAAACGGAATGTGTTCCAGTGCGGCATTGCCGGCAATGACTTTGACTGGACAAAAAAATTCGTAATAAGGCTTCGCCATGTTATGCACTCCGTTGGAAATAGGACTGAGCCACTTTCAGGTAAATATGGGCAGCTCCGCTGAGTTTTTCTTTTAAGCTAAGTTCGGATGGGTATTGTTTGACAGCCAGCTCTGCCAGCAGTTTAGGTAAAATCAGGGCTTCCATTTTGTTTAGGCAACGCACCAGACGAATCGCATAAGACAGGTCACCATCGGCAATCATGCGGTCATGAGCAAAGGCCTGTGCCGTACTTTCCTGAAACGAGAACACCAAAAAGGCATGGGTCAGATGCTTGAAGGTAATGACCAGATCGGGTTTGCCATCCAGTTCAGGCAGCAGTTCGAGCTGATGATCTTCAGTCACCCGGGCAATGAACGCAGGTCCATTGGGAAACACTTTCATGGACAGGATAAAATTTGCGGGAAACTTTGCAACTTCCTGTTTTATTTCTTGATCGACCTGGCTTGCCATCACCAGACCTCTGCCAATCACATCCATCATGAGTTTGACATAGGCCTGTTGCAAAGCGGGCTTCACGGTTTTGCTTGAAATCACTCGCTGAGTCCCTTTGTTAACATCTATTATTGGGTTTAGAGTAAATACTCTAATTTATTTCTTATTCAAAAGTAAAGTCATTTAGGCTTGAATGGTTTGAACCTCACTAAAGTAACCACTGTGCTCTAAAGTTTCAATGATATCTCGGCATAAAGTTTCAAACGATGGATAGTCTGGGACTAAATCCTGAATGCGCACCATTTCCAGACCGGCATACCCACAGGGGTTAATGGTTTGAAAACCACTCAAATCACAGTCAATATTCAGCGCTAGTCCATGGTAACTACGGCCTTTGCGGATTTTAAAGCCCAATGAGCCAATTTTACGCTCCGCGACATATACACCCGGCGCATCTGCTTTGGCATAAGCTTCAATACCATATTTTTTGAGCAGCGCAATCATCAGGTTTTCGGCATACGATACCAGCGTGCGGACATTCCAGCCCAAACGGTTCAGGTCAAACAGGAAATACGCCACCAGCTGGCCCGGACCATGCCAGGTCACCTGTCCACCACGGTCGGTTTGTACCACCGGAATATGGCTGGGAATCAGAATATGTTCTGCCTTGCCGGCCTGACCTTGGGTCAGCACCTCATGATGCTGCAAAATCCAGAGCTCATCGGGGGTATTGGCATCACGCTGTTCAGTCAACTGCTTCATCTCTAAAAAGCGGTCTTGATACGGTGTTAATTGCGAATACTGGCGAATAATGAGGGTCGGTTTTTGAAGCGCATCGGTCACAGGCTGCGTCCTTAAAAATGAAATCTGCTGATGTGAATTATAATGATTCAGAATAGGAATGGGAGTATGCCTGCTTTAAATTACTGCGCTTGCACGGTACGCCATAAAAAAACACGCATGAAGCGTGTTTTTTTTGAAACTTAAAGCGCGGTTTTAATCAGCGGGCAGGCAGCTAAATCGGCATAGACCGCATGCACCTGTTCCAGCTCCTCGAAACGCAGCTGTGCAGTAATCGAGTGGTATTTACCGGTACGCGACGGGGTCACGGTCATTTTGTCGCCATCAAAGTCCGGGAAGTGTTTCACGAAAATATCGTTCACCGCTTGACGCAGCTCTGCACCGGCCAGACCAATCAGTTTAATCGGGTAATCCATCGGAAAAACCCAAAGATGCTCTTGTAATTCACGAGAGGGAGTGCGGTCAATCATAATTACCTCAAAAGATTGAAAAACGCCTGCAAGGCGCAGGCGTTTTGGCATTGCTACTTAAATGGGGATGGATTGATCCCAATTCAAGCCGCTGCTGACTTAGTCGTTTTCCAGGAATGAACGCAGGTGTTCAGAGCGGGAAGGGTGACGTAATTTACGTAAGGCTTTGGCTTCAATCTGACGGATCCGTTCACGGGTCACATCAAACTGCTTACCGACTTCTTCCAGAGTATGATCGGTTGGCATATCAATACCAAAACGCATTTTCAGGACTTTGGCTTCACGTTCAGTCAGGTTTTCCAGCACTTCGCGTGTTGCTTCTTTTAAGCCTTCTGAAGTCGCTGCATCGACTGGAGAGGTGATGTTGCTGTCTTCAATAAAGTCACCCAAATGCGAATCTTCATCATCACCAATTGGCGTTTCCATGGAAATCGGTTCTTTGGCAATTTTCAGGACTTTACGTACCTTCACTTCGTCCATTTCCAGACGTTCACCGAGTTCTTCCGGTGTCGGTTCGCGGCCCATTTCCTGCAACAACTGACGAGAAACACGGTTAATCTTGTTAATGGTTTCAATCATGTGTACCGGAATACGGATGGTACGTGCCTGATCGGCAATCGAACGTGTGATCGCCTGACGAATCCACCAAGTCGCATAAGTCGAGAACTTGTAACCACGACGGTATTCAAACTTGTCTACCGCTTTCATCAGACCGATGTTACCTTCCTGAATCAGATCCAGGAACTGCAAGCCGCGGTTGGTGTATTTCTTGGCAATCGAGATCACCAGACGCAAGTTGGCTTCGACCATTTCTTTCTTGGCGCGACGTGCTTTGGCTTCACCCACCGCCATACGTTTGGCAATGTCTTTAATGTCTTTAACATTCAGACCCAACTCTTTTTCGATGTCGGCAATTTTTTGCTGGAAGGCCAGTACGTCAGGACGCACTTTTTCCAGGTAGCCTTTCATCTCTGCAGGAGCTTTGGCAATCTGTTCGTCTAACCATGCCGGATTAGATTCCTGACCCGGGAAAGTCGTACGGAACTGGGTACGGTCCATACGGCCACGACGTACTGCATAACGCATCACTTCACGTTCTGCTGCACGAATCTGGTCATGCGTGCCACGAATCATTTCTGAAATAATATCAAACAGGCGCGGCGCAAATTTGAACATCATGAACACGCTGGCCAGAGCCTGTAACGCAGCTTCCGCTTCTTTGCTGTTACGGCCATGCTTTGCAATGACGTCTTTGGTGTTTTTCCAGGCTTCAGTCAGCTCGGCAAAACGTACTTTGGCAATTTCAGGGTCCGGACCAGAATCCGCTTCAGAATCATCATCCGATTCTGACTCTTCTTCTTCATCGTCGTCATCAAGTTTGACATCTTTGGTGCTCTTGCTGCTCGATTCTTCTTCATCGTCGAGCACGGCTTCATCTTCCTGTACTTCCGGAATTTCTTCATCGGTTTCAGGATCTAAGTAACCTGAAAGCAGATCGGCCAGGCGGCGTTCGCCATTTTCATAATCTTTGTATTCTTGTAGAACCACTTCAACGGCATTTGGCCAGTACGCAATTGAATGCAGCACATCACGGATGCCTTCTTCAATACGTTTCGCGATACTAATTTCGCCTTCTCGCGTTAACAGCTCAACGGTCCCCATTTCACGCATATACATACGCACAGGGTCCGTGGTACGGCCAGGCTCATTTTCTACAGAAGCCAGTACTGCCGCTGCTTCTTCTTCAGCGACTTCATCTGCAGCTTCTGTGGTGTCTTCGAACATCGCATCATCAGATTCAGGTGCACGTTCATGCACAGGAATACCCACGTCCTGAAGCATCTGGATGATGTCTTCAATCTGTTCGCTTTCCGTGATTGAGTCTGGGAGATGATCGTTAACCTCGGCATAAGTTAGGTAACCTTGCTCTTTGCCTCGGCTAATCAGAGCCGCTACTTGCGAAGTAGGGGAAGTCATATCGCTCATCTTTGCTTACTCTTCGTTGAATCTGTGGCAGTGAAAAACCGTGCATGATAGCACAATTTGCTGTAAAAGTTTCTGATTTGATCAATCAAGCATGATTTTATAAAAATGTTTGAAAGCAAAACTGAATAGGAATATGGGGCATCTTGCCCGGTTTTCAAGTCTGGCATCCGTTTTGTCCGCGAAATATTCTTGTCATATGCTTTAAACTATACTTATTCAGATAAGGTCTTCATAAATACACAAATTTTAGCGCGAAATACAAGCCAAAAATAGTCGGGAAAAACAAAAAATATAAATAAAACTTGACAACTTTTTCAAAGGCAGATAAATAGCGGCTAAACCCATTCACATTTTTCATTCTGAGGTAGTTTTAGTGTCTTCAACAGATTTTGAACTAGATGATAACTACGGTGATGATGATGTCAGCTTCGATGAAGCGGCAGGTAAAATCAGTGCGAAAGAATCGTTAGAAAAACGTCGCCTGATTGATGATTTGCTGGCACAGCGTCGACTGGAGCGTGATCTCAAGGATTTTGATTATGACTTCGACGAAGATGATTTTGACGACGAAGATGACTGAAATTTGGGTTCAGTAAAGTCTTCGGAAAATGCTATGCTATACCTTGTATAGACGATTTTTGGATTTAAGATGAGTGCTTTAGATTTAGACCTGTTGAGTGAATATCTAGATGGTGACCAGAACGAATACGGTCTAGATTTTGCTGCCACTCATGGTTTTTTGTGTGCCATTGCAGTCGGCCCGCAATTTGACCAATGGCTGGATGAACTGTTTGAAGGCAACCAGAAAAAAGTGCCGGCAGAAATCGTAGCGCAGGTGAAAACCTGGCTCGAATCCATTCGTCAAAACCTGGCCAATGAAGAAGGCATTGAATTTCCATTCGAAATTGAAGAAGCAGATGTAGAATCAAGCTTGGGCGACTGGAGTGTGGGCTTTGTGGATGCCATGTTCCTGAATGAAGAAGCCTGGTTCACGCCAGAATTTGAAGAACAGCTGGTAGATCTGACTTTACCAATCATGGTGTTTAGCGGCATTGATGAAGAAGACCCGCAAATGGAAAGCTTCCGTCGTAATGGTCAGTTAATGGATGAGCTGGCGGAAGAAATTCCGGACAACCTTAATGAACTGTATTTGATGTATCACACTCCAAACTGATGCAAACCGAATAAATAAAAAAACACCTCCTCGGAGGTGTTTTTTTATAGCCGGATTACATTAGCGGGTCATACGGTTCCAGGCATCACGCACCGCATGTTTGGCATCTTCCCAGGCCAAACGGGTATCGCCCTTGGTGGACTCCCATTCGCTGCGTAAATCGGGTTCTACATCTTCAAAGCGTGTACCCGGTTCATAGCGTGAGCGCTGGGCATAACCGACCCGGTAGGCGGCCTGATAATCGCGCTCATAGCTTAAGTCCGGATGCGTATGTTGCAGGCTGGTATAGTAAGGCTGGCTCTGGCTGTGTTCATGCCAGTAAATATCTTCATCACCTTCGGTCGGGTTTTCGGCTTCTGCAGCGGTTTTACCAACCAGACCGCCCACCACGGCACCAATGGTACCTCCGACCACTGCGCCAATCGGGCCGGTGGTGGCCCCGACTGCGGCACCTGTGGCTGCACCACCGACCGCACCGACACTGGTACCCACCGGATGGGTGCCGGTTTCACCTGTTTTCGGGTTGGCATTCAGCTGTTGCTGCTGCTGTTTCGGTAGCTGTTTGACCTGTTCGCGTTTTTGTTCCTGCTGGCGCTGGGTTTCTATTTCTGGATTCGTCATGTCTGTATCCTCTTGGGGCTGATGATGATCTAAGTAAAATGAATCAAAAAATTAAGATCAAGCGGATCTCTTGAGTTTTAACTTAGATCAGACAGCACCTAGCGCGGGCAGGAGAATTGCACCTTTCACGTTAAGATAAATAACTTATGTCGGTTTCTGGTGACGAAAAGCAGGGCTTACTTACATACAGTTAAATTTTCCGTGCAGATGCGCTGTCCGGAAGCCACCCATCTGCACAACAGAATTTCTAAAGCATATTTGATTAGTGTTTGAAATTGCTAACTACTGTTTGGCGCAATAAGCGGCATACCAGACGTAGGTGGCATAAAATACCGCACCATGGATGGCGACCATACATAGCATCAACACTGCCATGAGGGCCAGTCCCATTTTCTCAGCCGATTGAATAATCTGCTCTGCATAGGGGTTCATCAGCACCATAAAAAAGATAAACAGGCTGCCAATGATGATGGCCACGGCACTGCTGCCCCAAATCAGCTGAATTCTTTCATCTGAGGTCGGCAGGCGTTTTTCACGTTTTACAAAATGTTTGGCATTGATCAGCGCGACCACCACCAGTGTTGGAAAAAGGGTTAATACCCCAAGATTTAAACCATAAACCAGAACCATGGTCAGCAGGACCAGCGCAATGCTGTAGACTGCAGCCAAATGCAGCAAATAGTGTTTCATTGAATCCCCAAGTTTGGCCTGTAGCTCGGCCAATGCACATCACGAAGCGCGTTTACGCATATACCTACGGTATAGAATCCAGCCGATAATCGCAATCACAATTGCAATAATGACATAGCCGACCTGGCTAAAAATTTTCTGCATCAGCGCCTGATTTTCGCCAAAATAAAACCCGACCGCAGCCAGAAAAGTGGTCCAGATGATGGTGCCGAGGCTGCTGTAGAACATGAATTTCCAGAAGGGCATCCGGCTCATGCCGGCGGGAATACTAATTAAAGAGCGTACCGCCGGAATCATGCGTCCGGCAAAGACAATGCGATGCCCATACTGCTCGAACCAGTCCAGTGATTTTTTGACATCGGCCGATTTTAGGAACAGGTATTTTCCGTAGCGGTCGACAAAGCGGAAAATCGCATCATGTTCGAATTTATAGCCGACCCAGTACAGCAAGGCCGCGGCCAGTAGCGTACCGAAACAGCCGGCAACCACGACACCAACAAACAGTAATTCACCTTGTGAGGCCGAATAACCAGCAGAAGGCATAATAATTTCGGAAGGAATAGGGGGGAATACGTTGTCCAGAAACATAAGCAGGGCAATACCGAAGTAGCCCAGCTGTTCCATAATGGAAATAATCCATTCGGTCAGGTTCATAAAGTCAAGAAGGCCTAAAAATTAGACCTTCATGCTAAAGAGGATTGGTTTTTCAGTAAAGAGCTGAAACGTAACTAAAAATCTTCCTCAGTGGTATGCGACAGGGTATGCACATAGACTTTTCGAAGCCCATACGCCACCAGCAGCGGCAAGACAGCGACAATCAGATAACCACTCCAGATATTGGAAAGGTGATAGGCAATAAACATTGCCAGAATCGCGCCGAGCACGGTGCCAAACCCCACAATAAACAAGTGTGAACGCTGTTCAAGCTGCTGTTTCAGGTGGTGCAATTGCAGATCTTGCTGCTGATGCGCTCGTTGTAGTAAGGCAGTACGGAATTGGTGTTTATAGCGTGTTGTTATCGTTCTTTGCATAAGTCAATCCTTGTCCATGGGTGAGAATCTGTACGTCAAAATAAAACTGCATTGTTTTTGTTGTGATTTGGAGTTTAGCCTAAGCATGACTGGCTTCTGTTAGTACCAGAGGGTGCTTTGGTATTGAATTGATTCTGGTATGTAAATAGACGTAAAAAAAGCCCTATAAATAGGGCTTTTTGTAAAATTATTTGTACTGGTTTACATTATTACAGACGTTTGCGTTTTGCCGCTGCAATCTGAGATTGAC
Organism: Acinetobacter sp. C15; assembly: GCF_013420645.1. Lineage (NCBI taxonomy): Bacteria > Pseudomonadati > Pseudomonadota > Gammaproteobacteria > Moraxellales > Moraxellaceae > Acinetobacter > Acinetobacter sp. C15. Next base: position 100,318 of record NZ_VOXR01000002.1, on the reverse strand, counting down.
GCATACGGAAGCCGGCTTTCTGTTTTTCTGTGGTTTTATCAATACAGTATTTACAAGATACGCCGTGTTCATAGCTTGGTTCTGCCACTTCTTCTGGCAGTAAAGGCCAACCACAGGCATGACACTTGGTATTTTGACCTTCTTCCACACCATGCGTAACCGCAGTACGACCATCAAATACGAAACATTCACCTTCCCACAGGCTTTCTTCTGCCGGGGTTTCTTCGAGGTATTTCAAAATACCGCCTTTCAGATGATAAACTTCCTGGAAGCCCTCTTGCAGCAATAACGAAGTGGATTTTTCACAGCGAATCCCACCGGTACAGAACATGGCAATTTTCTTGTCTTTGTGCTGTTCCAGTTCTTTTTTCACATAGTCTGGAAATTCACGGAAGGTTTCAGTTTGTGGATCAATCGCGCCTTTAAAAGTCCCGGCCTTGTATTCATAGTCATTGCGGGTATCAATTAAAATTACGTCATCACGTGCAATCAGTTCGTTCCATTCTTTCGGGTCCAGATAATGGCCGACCAGATCACGTGGTTTGACCTCTACACCCAAAGTCACAATTTCTTTTTTCAGCTTGATTTTCATTTTACGGAAAGGCTTGTCGGCGCTGTGCGACTCTTTATATTCCATCGCGCTAAAGCCTTCGTTTAAAAGAAACTGATGTACCTGATCAATGGCTTCGCGGTCGCCCGCCACCGTACCATTAATCCCTTCACCCGCCACAATGAGAGTACCGCACAGGTTGATGCTATTTACCAAGTCTAAAAGACGTTGTTGTAGATCCGCAGGATCTTGAACTTCTTTGAATTGATAAAGTGCGGCAACAACCCAACCAGAGGTCGCTTGCTGTTCTACAGGTGCAAGCTGTTCTACAGTAGCGTTCATGGAGTACTCCAATGTGATATAAAAAATTTGAGGGGCATATTTTAGCGTGAAAGTGCCCAGATAGCGAGAAATCCAGAACAGAAATATGGTTTTAAATCTGCGATAGAGTCGGCTATGATGCCTATCCTCGCCTATGATTTTACCAAAAGTAATACGGCCGCATTCAGGCCGGCATTACTGCGCTTTTCTGGAGTATATTTTGAGTACGGATCGTCGAATCGCCTCATTGACCCCGTGTGCAGGCCGCTGCTCTACGGTATTTGGTGATTCAGTGTGTCGTGGTTGTCGTCGTTTTAATCATGAAGTGATACGCTGGAATGGCTATACCCCCGAACAGCAAACGGCTGTCTGGCAGCGTCTGGATGCCCAGCTGGACCAGATTCTGGTGCCGATGTTGCCATTTGCCCGCTTGCCGCAGGTAGAGCATTTTGTCCTGTCAAAGCGGGTGCGTTTACGTCCCGATGCCAGCGCAGGCCGCAAGTTATATCATGCGCTCAAATTATGTGAAAAAAACAAGCATCTGGCCGATGACAGTGGTCTTGGTATTCAGGCCGCGCAGGTTAAACCACTGTGGCAGGAATTTGAGCGTCGGGTACTGGCACTGGCGACTGCGAGTTATGACCTGGCATTTTTACGTGCCGATGGCATTAGCCAGCATTTATTAAAAGTCAGTCTGGAAGAGGATGACTAGTTTTTCATCCTAAGGTTTAAGCAAGAGTAGCGCAGGAGTACCACAGATGATCAATATGGCTGAATATCTGTTGTACTGTCTGGTGGTGGTGATCATGATTGCCATCCCAGGCCCGGTGATGATGCTGGTGATTGGTGCCGGACTCAAAGGTGGTTACCGGCGGGCGTTTCAGACCATTGTCGGGACTAATTTAGCTTCTTTGCTGTTAATTGCCTGCTCGGTGCTGATTTTAAAAGGCATCTTCAATATTCAGGCCTTCTGGCTGGATTTAATTAAGCTGCTAGGCTGTGTCTATATTGCCTATTTGGGGGTGGACATTCTCAAGGAAAGCCGGGCAGCGGCCGGACCGAAACAGGAGACGGCCAGCGCTGTAGGCGGATTTCGGCAGGGTTTTCTGGTCGGGATTTCCAATCCGAAAGATATTCTGTTTTTTAGTGCCTTTTTCCCGCAATTTATTCAGGTCACCGATCATTTTAATAACAGCTTAATCCTGCTGACCGCCAGCTGGATTGTACTGGATTTTCTGACTTTGTCTTTGTTGTATTTGGGTTTTTACCGTTTAACGCTGTCACGCGGTTATCGGCCGGTACTGGCGCTGTGTGGTGCTCTTTTAATTCTGATTGCGCTATATGGCCTGATTAGCACAGCAGGGCAGTATCTGTTTTAAATGATCTATGAATATTGACGTCATAAAAAAGCCCGCAATTCAATATACGGGCTTTTTCGTAGGATGATCTTAGGTCTTAAGCGACTTGTACCGGAATACAGTTGGCGGTGTGGCTCACGGTGTTGTCCGGGTTGGCATATACCAGGCGTGGTTTATGCGCATTGGCTTCTACTTCAGTGAAATCACCGAAAGTCGCAATAATGATGATATCGCCGACATCTGCCTGATGTGCTGCGCCACCATTGACTGAAATGATGCCTGAATTGTCTTCACCACGAATCGCATAAGTGGTAAAGCGTTTGCCATTGGTTACGTTCCAGACGTGAATTTCTTCGTATTCGCGAATGCCAGCTAAATCCATAAGTTTGCCATCAATTGCACATGAACCTTCATAATGAAGTTCCGCATGTGTCACGAAAGCACGGTGAATTTTGCATTTTAATAAACGAGATAGCATGGCTAGCGTCTCCTTAGTGGACCTAAGATCTTTATCTTATGGTTGAATCAATCACTGCGACCGAATCAGCCGACGAGCGCATTTTGCGCCCAATTTTGCCAGATGGCAAGCAGGATTGTTCAACAATTATTAGGTTATTCGTTGGGTTTATAGGCATTGATCTGGTTCATGGCTTGCTGAATCTCACCATTGACCAGTAATTTCATGCGAGACAGCGCGTGACTGAGAGCATCATCCATCAAGCCTTGTTCCTGGCTTGGGGCTTTGCTGAGCACATGACCGGAAACACGTTCTTTAGACCCCGGATGACCAATACCAATGCGTAAACGGTGGAAATTTGGACCGGTGTGCGGAACGATGTCACGTAAACCATTATGACCACCATGACCGCCGCCAGTTTTCAGGCGAATAATCCCCGGATTCATATCCAGTTCATCATGGGCAATCAGCATGGCTTCAGGTGCGATTTGATAGAATTTGGCGAAGGGCACAACACTTTGACCGGAACGGTTCATAAAGGTTGTTGGTAATAGCAGACGAACGTCCTGACCTTCAATATTACCGCGACCGCTGATGCCTTTGAATTTCGGATCAGCTTTTAAAGAGATGCCATATTGATCTGCAAGGCGTTCAACAAACCAGAAGCCTGCATTATGGCGGGTTTGGGCATACTCAGCACCTGGGTTGCCCAAACCAACAATCAGTGAAATATTTGACACTAATTTACACCATTAACACTTATGCGCGTTTGAAGTCAGCGTGCATTGGTGTGTTTTTAGCAGGGTGACGTTGTAACGCTTGGATTTTCACGTTTTCAACTTTGTCGCCTACTTTGATTTCTACAACTTCTTCAAAGAAAGCATTGCTTTCTAAAGCTTTTACAAGCTCACGAAGTTCTAAAGTTACTGCTACTGGCTCAGCGTCGCCACCATAAATGATAGCTGGAACTTGAGCAGCGTGACGAAGGCGGCGGCTCGCACCTTTCCCTTGGTTAGCTGCTTCACGCGCTTGAGCGTTTAATACGAAGTTTGCCATGATAGACATCCTATTTCAGGTTAAATAAACCAGACCTGCGACCGATCTGGTGATAGAAAGCCCTGCATAAAGCAGGGCTTTTGAAAATTTAGCGCACTATTATAGATAAGAATCGAACATTGCGCTAATAGATTCTTCGTTGTTAATACGACGAATTGTTTCAGCAACCATGCTTGCGACTGAAACCTGACGAATCTTGCCAAGGTTTTGAGCTTCTTCTGATAATGGAATGGTGTCAGTAACAACCAGTTCATCAATCACAGAATTCTTTAAGTTCTCAATCGCTTTACCAGACAGCACCGGGTGAGTAGCATAAGCAACCACTTTACGCGCACCAAAAGTTTTGAGTGCATCTGCTGCTTTACACAGGGTACCTGCGGTATCGACCATGTCATCCACGATGACGCAGTCACGATCTTTCACATCACCAATCAAATGCATCACTTGTGATTCATTGGCTTTTTGACGACGTTTATCAATGATCGCAAGGTCGATATCCCCCATTTGCTTGGCAACAGCACGGGCACGTACGACACCACCCACGTCAGGTGAAACCACCATCAGGTTGTCGTGTGACTGCTGGCGTAAGTCAGCAAGCAGCGCTGGCGTACCGTAAATGTTGTCTACAGGAATATCGAAGAAACCTTGAATCTGGTCAGCGTGCAGGTCAATCATCACCACGCGGTCAATACCGACAGTGGTCAACATATCTGCAACCACTTTTGCAGTAATTGGCACACGGCTTGAACGAGGACGACGATCTTGACGGGCATAACCGAAATAAGGAATCACGGCAGTGATACGGCCAGCACTTGCACGACGCAATGCATCTGCCATCACCAGGATTTCCATCAGGTTATCATTGGTTGGGGCACAAGTAGGCTGAACGATGAAAACGTCTTTACCACGTACATTCTCGGTAATTTCTACAGCAATTTCACCGTCAGAAAATTGACCGACTGAGGCAGCACCTAAAGGAATGTGAAGATGGCTTACGACTTTTTGGGCGAATTGTGGATGCGCAGTTCCACTAAAAACGACAAGATTGGGCATGAAGCACCCTTGGCGGTTGGAATGTATGGAAATAGATGGCAGGGGTAGCTGGATTCGAACCAACGAATGGCGGGATCAAAACCCGCTGCCTTACCACTTGGCGATACCCCTAATGCGGCAGAACTTTAATATTTTTGCTGGTCGATGTCAAGGTAAATTAACAGCAGAACAGCAAACCAATGCTCTGTCTTTTTCGAGAAAATGGCAGGGGTAGCTGGATTCGAACCAACGAATGGCGGGATCAAAACCCGCTGCCTTACCACTTGGCGATACCCCTAAATTTGATGACTGTAAGATGGCAGGGGTAGCTGGATTCGAACCAACGGATGGCGGGATCAAAACCCGCTGCCTTACCACTTGGCGATACCCCTAATACAGTACATCTACAGGTGAAAAATGGCAGGGGTAGCTGGATTCGAACCAACGGATGGCGGGATCAAAACCCGCTGCCTTACCACTTGGCGATACCCCTATTCAACTTTGAAATGAATTAATGGTGATTCGGCTAAACTGTGGACCAGGTAAGCTTTACATGGTGCCTGAGCCAGAATCTCATCAATCTTCATTTCTGAAGTCACTTCAATAAAAACACAGGCACCTGTACCTGTAAGCTTGGCAACTCCGAACTGATCCAGATATTGCATGGCTTCATCGACTTCAGGATATAAGGCTCTGGCCAGTGGCTCAAAGTTGTTTCCGAAATCAGATGGCTTCAACTGATAGGCGCAAAATTTAGATGGCTTCGTATCTCTTGTCAATGTTTTTTGTGAAAAAAGCAGTTGAGTGCTGATAAAACAGTCAGGTTTTAGCACTATGTACTGTTTTTGTTCTAAGTCTATGAATGTTAAGTGTTCACCAATACCTTCTGCCCAGGCATTGCGGCCATGGACAAAAATCGGCACATCGGCGCCCAGTTGCACCCCTAAATCGGCCAGCTGCTCAGAATTGAGTCCACATTGCCACAGTTGGTTCAGCACAATGAGGGTGGTGGCGGCATTGGATGAGCCACCACCAAGTCCGGCACCCATAGGAATCTGTTTGTCCAGCCGGATTTTTAAACCGGTCGGCGCTTGGGCAAAAGGTTTTAAGATCTGCGCCGCCCGATAAATCAGGTTCTGTTCCAGATCGACTGAATTTAAACCGTCGATCTGAATCTCGGCTGTATCCAATGGCTCAAATTCAAGCCAGTCGTAGAGATCGATCAGCTGGAAAATGCTTTGCAGTTCATGATAGCCATTTTCACGGCGGCCAGTAATATGCAAAAACAGGTTTAGTTTGGCAGGTGAGGGAACACGAATCATGACAGCACAAAATTAACGGTTTTGGATCACCATTGTAATACGGTTCTCCTGACCGGATTCAAATGTTTGCTTTAAAATTAAACGGTTTGGCAAACGCGCCTGTTCGTTATAGCTTAAATCAACGGTCCAGCCATCTTCTAGAAACTGGGTTGGACGACGCTGGCTATCGTAAGCGACTTTGGCCTGTGTAGTGGCCGGACGTGCCTGCACCCAGTCAATGATATGACTGATTGGCGCTTGCCAGCCGGTGGCCCGCTGCAGCAGTTCTTCGGCTGTTGCTGCCTGAATAGTGCCGGTTTTGGCGCTATTCAGTGTGACTTGTCCCGGCTGGCCGGAAATCTGTGTTTTACCGACGCCTAAAATGCCGCTTAGTTCAATATCAAACTGTTCCTGCTGTTGCAGCCAGTTAAAAAAGGCGCTGCCTGACTGCTGTGGTGTGCGTACCCCGATTTTTCCTTGCAGATGAAACTGATTTTCTGCCTCAACCATTGGGCTTGCGGGTGTTTGCGGTTGGGTGAACTGCTGACAACCACTCAGCACCAGGGTGCTGACCGTGACAAGACTAAGACTGAGTTTGGAAATAAGTTGCATGCGTATTAACTCTGAGGGCTGTGTTGCGGTAACAATAACGAATGAAGCTGTTCTAATTGCGGATCATTTGGATATTTTTGTTGGAGTTGTTGTAAAACTTGACTAAATTTTGTCAAATTGCCCTGCATATACAGCGCCTTGGCATAACGGACCCCAATTTTGACTGTTGCACTTAAGGCAAAAGCCTTTTCCAGCACCTGGGCAGAGGTGTCAAAATCATTTTGCAGATAGCTGATCAGGCCTAAAGTATCCAGAATTGAGGCCTGTTCCGGGGCGAATTCCAGTGCCTGTTCCACATACTGGCGTGCTTCATCCAGCCGGCGGTTTTGCAGCGCCAGGGTATAGGCATAGGCATTTAAATAAGTCGGACTGTTCGGCTCGACCTGTAACAGCTTTTTCAGTAAACGATCCAGTTTGTCTTTGTCCTGATAAGGGTCTAGCAGCAACACTTCTGAATACAGCAGTTCCGGATCATCGGGTAAATTGCGGATGGCTTCATCCAGCAGTCTTAAGGCGGCAGTCTTGTTGTTCATGCGCTTTAGAATTTCCGCCTGAGCCTGATATAAAAAACTGGCGTGCTGCGGATAATTGACCCGTTCCTGGGTCAAAAAGCGTAAGGCTTCATGCTGGCGGCTTTGCTGGCTATAAATATTGATCATGCTGCGCCGCGAAACGGTATACAGGCTGCCATCGACCAGACGGTAATAGGCTTTGGCGGTTTCAAAATGCTGTTTACGCTCGGCATTGACCGCCAGATAGTAATAGGCTTCATTTTGATACTGGTTGGAATAACGCAACTCGACCAGATATTTCTCGGCCTTTTCATACTGCTTCAAGTCAATACTGGTCAGACCAGCCAGAAACAGGGCTTCATCTTCCTTTGGCCATTTTTCCAGCATCGCTTCCAGTTTGGTCAGGGCCAATTCCGGCTGATTGGTTTTTAACAGATATTTGGCTTCAGCCAGACGTACTTCCAGATTGTTTTTATGTTTGCGGCTGGATTTGGCATACCATTCCTGGGCAGCTTTCGAGTCTTGCAGCGCACTTAGCAGGCTGGCTTTGAGCAGGATATAACCGGTCACTTTCGGACGTTTGCGTAGCACCCGGTTGACCGTTTCCAGCGCTTCTTCTAACTGGCCATTCTGGGCTTTTAAACCGGCAATCAGAATCAGAATTGAGGGATTATCTTTTTCTTTGCTGGTGCGTAGTGCCTGAATCAGAAACTCACGATCTTCTAGCGACTCCGGGGCAATACCGGCCAGAATCTGTTCTAAATCGGCAGTGGCATCAATGGCCAGAATCTTGTCCAGGGTTTCAGCGGCCAGGTCATATTCATGCGCTTTCAGGGCAATATGCGCCAGATAAAACAGGGCTGGAACATCTTCCGGTTCTTGAATCACCCAGTGGGTGGCAATGTCCAAAGCTGCATTTAAGTCATTGTGTTCCAGTGCAATATTCAGTGCGCGCTGTTTAATACTGGTTGAATTACTTTTAATTGCCAGTACAGTATAGTTATGTAAGGCGGTGGCCACGTCATTCGAGGCGAGGGCAAATTCCGCCACCATGCTTTGTTTTATGGCGTTCAGATTTGTAGGTGCATGGAAAAAATCTCCAGATGCTCTAATATGAGCACTAGAAGCCATGCTACCCACGAGTAAGAGTGTGGTAGAATATTGCTTAATTGTCGCGCCGCTAAGCCGGCTGGTTGTTTGACGCAATTTTTCTTGATCCAAGTAATGCTTTTTATGACACCGTTATTGCACAATAGCATAAATTTAGCGAAATGATGATCTGATATGTCTTTCTTTGCATTGGGTGTCAACCATCAAACCGCCTCTGTAGAATTGCGTGAGCAAATTGCTTTTAACCCTGAAAAGTTAACTCAATTACTCGCCGAACAAAGCCAGAGCCACCTGTTAAATGACATGGTGGTGGTTTCTACATGTAACCGAACTGAAGTGTACGCCATGTCTGACCATGCAGACACGGTGCTGGGCTGGCTCGCCCAGGTAAATGGTCTGGATGTCAAACAACTACAAAATCACGTTTATCGCTATGAAAATGCGCAGGCTGTCACTCACTTAATGCGCGTTGCCAGCGGCCTCGATTCCCTAATGCTCGGTGAACCGCAAATTCTGGGGCAGGTCAAATCGGCCTTATCTTTGGCCAAAGATGCCCACACCGTTTCGCAAGATTTAAACCATATTTTTGAATACGCCTTTTATGCGGCCAAACGGGTGCGTTCTGAAACGGCAGTCGGCAGTCATGCGGTGTCCATGGGCTATGCAGTAGCACAGTTGGCGCTACAGGTGTTTAGCCATCCGGACAAGCTGACCGTGCTGGTGGTGGCGGCAGGTGAAATGAACAGTCTGGTGGCCAAGCATCTGGCGGAAATGGGCGTGGCCAAGGTCATGATTTGCAACCGCACCCGTGCCCGTGCTGAAAATCTGGCCCAGGAAATTGCCCATCGGGTAGAAGTTGAAATTATTGAATTTGAACAGCTGGCAGAACATTTGCATCGCGCCGATGTGATCTCCAGCTGTACCGGCAGCCTGCATCAGGTGATTGGCTATAAAGAAGTCAAAGCCGCGCTGAAAAAGCGTCGTTACCAGCAGATGTTGCTGGTCGATCTGGCTGTTCCGCGTGATATCGACCCGAAAGTGGAATCGCTAGATGGTGTGTATCTATACGGCGTTGATGACCTGCAAAGCGTGATTGACGAGAATCTGGCACAGCGTCGTCAGGCCGCGGTAGAAGCCGAGGTGATGGTGAATCAGCTGGCGACCGAACTGGTAACCCAGCAAAAGGTCAAAAGTGCCGGCAGTACCATTCAGGCTTATCGTGAGCAGGGTGAAACGTTACGTCAGGAAGAACTGCAGCTGGCGATGGCACGAATTGCCAAAGGTGAAAATGCGGCACAGGTGTTACAGGAATTTTCTTACCGTTTGACTCAGAAATTGCTGCATCCCACCTCGATTGTGCTGCGTCAGGCGGCCAAAGCCGAAGATCCGGAATACTTTGAAATGCTGCAAAACGAACTGCAGCAGGTCAGTGTCAAACGGCGTAAATCTAAACGCTAAGCCATTGTGATGGTTTAGCATGGTGTTTAATGCCGCTTATTCTTCCAGTAAGGTCAGGGAACGTTTTTTATCAATCTGATAAATCTGATGTTTCAGATTACGCATTTCTTCAATACTGCTAAATTTCTTCGAGCGGATTTTCTGCTGCAAGAAATGGTATTGCAGTTTAATGGAAAAATCTTCGGCCAGCTTGTCAGCTTTTTCTGGTGAAGTGGTGTAATCCCCGACATTGGCCTGCTGTAAAATGCGCTGCAATTCGTAATGATAAGCCGCACAGGCGCCTAGCACATAGTATTTGGCCAGTTCCGGATCATCCGGTAATTCATCAAAAATTCCGTTAAAGATTTGCAGGATTTTGGCCAGTAACTGATCGGTCGGAATCAGTGCGCGTAACGGCTCAAAATGAATATATAAATACGGATGGTTGATTAGAATCGCCACCACATATTCTTCGGCATCAACCTTGGTGCTAAAGCTGAGTGAGGCATCATTATTGGTATGTGGCTGCCATTTGCGGTTAAAGCCGAGTTTTTCCCGGAAAAACTGTTGCAGCAGATAACGGTAAGAGCCCGTTTTCGGTAACAGTTCAGTCAGCTGTTTTAACTCGCCCATCACCTGACTTTTGCCTTCTGGCTTGCTGATGTCATGGTTTTGACTTAAATGCGCAAACACAAAATCAGACAGTAGCGGCGCCTGATCGAGCAGGCGGCGGAAATTTTCAATACCTTCACGGCGGATCAGTGAGTCTGGGTCATGATCATCCGGCAGCACAAAAAACTTCAGTTCACGGCCATCATTCAGCAGGGGCAGGGCAATTTCCAGCGTACGTCGCGCTGCTTTCTGACCGGCGGCATCACCATCAAAGGCAATGGTAATGCGCGAGTTCTGCTTAAACAGAATATTCAGATGTTCGGTATTACTGGCAGTCCCCAGCGTTGCCACGGCGCCATAAATGCCATATTGCTGCAGCGCAATGACATCCATATAGCCTTCCACCATCAGCCAGTCCTGGGCTTTCTGCTTGCGGCCTTCGTATAGGCCATACAGCAGCTGGTTTTTGTGGAAGACTTCCGAATCGGGCGAGTTGATATATTTCGGCTTGATCTCGTCATTGAGCGCACGGCCACCAAAACCGACCACACGCCCTTTGTGATCGCGGATCGGGAAAATCACCCGGTCACGTAGCAGGTCAAAATCACGGCCGGAATCGCTGGTACGAATTAGCCCCAGCAGTTTTAAACCTTCAATATCTTGTGGAAAGGCTTTTTCCAGATGCTGCCAGTCTTCCGGTGCATAGCCCAAACGCCAGAACTGGATGGTCTGTGCGCTTAAACCGCGCTGGCGAAAATATTGCTGTGCCGACTGGCTGTGCGGTAACTGCTGTTCATAAAACTGCGCCACATTTTCCAGCAGATCAAACAGGTTGCCTTCCTGTATCGGCTCCTGATCAAAATCCGGATATTGTTCAAAACCGGCAAAGGGATCATCTGCTGGCTGGAACTGCTCAAAAGGATCAAAATGTGCAGCAGGGACTTGATCAGTTTCGGTCGGTGTGGGTGTTGCTGGCGCGGGTGCAGTTTTGGCCGGTGGCGCCGGTTTTTTGGCCTCGCGTTTATAGACCAGTTTTTTGCTGTCCTGATTGTCTTTTGGCAGCTCGATACCGGTCTGACTGGCCAGATCTTTCATGACATCGACAAAGTTACGGCTGTCGATATCCATTAAAAAGCGAATTGCATTGCCGTTGGCCTGACAGCCAAAGCAGTGATAATACTGTTTGTCGCGATAAACGTGGAAAGACGGGGTTTTTTCCTGATGAAATGGACAACAGCCCGAATAGGTCCGCCCGGTTTTTTTCAGTTTCACGCGCTGACCAATCAGATCGACAATGTCGGTCCGATCCAGAATCTGATCAATCGTGTGTTGAGGAATAGCCATACTGTTTTTATCGGGTCGGTTAAGCGGTAGGTCGAACAGATCGACAGGGTATAGAGATTACAGTGTATTGTTTCCTTTCTATCCGGTTTTGCGTGTTCAGGCAAGTGGCCAAGATAAAAGGGCAAGTATAGTAACGTATGCTTTATATTTTGCAAAATTGAAAAACAGGTTAAAAGCTCTATCCTTACTCGCTATTTTTCAAAGCTGTACTTATGTTAGGACAATAAAAGGAAGAGACAAATTTTATTTTAAGTGTGTTGGGCCTCTATTTTCATTCGGCCTGTTAAGGGCTTTGTATGGAGAACTTCCTACTTTGGAAAGACCCAAAGTAGGCAAAAGTCTTTGTTCCCCATACACAACATCCTTGTTGTGATGGGGAACGTGTGGCATCCCTGCCACATCCGCGTATCCAATGGAATGTTTAAATCAAATTTAAGACAGTCATGGATGTTAATTATGTTTACTCGGCCGCTTCACTGTTTTCCTGTTTTTCAGGACGGTCCAGCAAACCAAAACTTAAACGGTTGGTCCAGCTACGTGGTTCTTCCTGCTGGTTGGCCAGTTTTTGCTGCTGTTCGGTGGTGGCCTGTGCTTCACGACCAAAAATACCCAAAGTCGCACGGTTTAGCCAGCTACCTTCATTCCGTGCAGCACGCAGGTTTACAGAGCCATCGGCTTTAACCAGATTTGGATAGTTCAGTTTTAACAGGTCAATATACTGTTGTGCAGTGGCACGGTCACCCAGTTGGGTATAACCATAGGCTGCGGTGGCAATTGCTTCCGGAATCTGTGGGGTTTGCGGATAATGTTCGATTACCCAGAGTGAACGTTCCACCGCGGCGACCCAGGCCTTACGTTTAATATTAAAACGTGCCGCATTCATTTCCGCTTCTGCCAGCTCTTGCCCGATAAACTGCATACGTTGTGCAGCATCCACAGCATAGGTGCTTGATGGATAACGGCGAATGAAATCGACAAAGTTCTGATAAGCCACTTTTAAATAGCTGACATCACGATGCGCCTGTTTTAACGAGGTATAACGGATTAAACCATCATAGTTCTGTTCCATATTGGCCACGCCGCGCACATAGTAGGCATAGTCAGCATTTGGATGCTGCGGGTTCATCCGGATAAAACGGTCGGCCAGTGCGACTGCACCTTCATAATCTTTTTGCTGGAATTTTGCATACAGCAGTTCAAGTTGTGCCTGCTGGGCATATTCACCGGTAGGATAATAGGTTTCTAATGCTTCAAGATGCTGGATAGCATCGGTATATTGCCCGCGTTCCAGTGCTCGTTCTGCTTTTTGAATATAAACTTGTTCGCTAGATTGCGGACCTGTATCGACCACTTCTTTTTTTGGATTACTGCTACAGCCCACGATTGCAGATGCAACGCCAAGTGAAAGAGCTAGCATGGTAATTTTATAACGTGGTAGCGACATAAAAATTCCTCTGTTATTACGGGCAATGAGCTACAATTGCGCTATTAAACCACTTTTGTCTGAATGATCAAATGTCTCAAGCACAATCTTCCAATTCCAACATCCCTGAAACTGACTTCAATTTACTTGATGATTCTGAGGATGCAGATAATCATACTTCAGACCCAACTGCAACACGTTTATCGTTGCAATTTCAACTGGATGAAAGCTATCTGGGGCAACGTATCGATCAGGTTGCAGCTCTCATCTGGAGTGATTTTTCACGTGAAAAACTGAAGCAGTGGCTAAAAGATGGCCATTTGTTGGTGAATGGTAACACTGTCAAACCAAAGTACAAGTGCGAAGGCAATGAACTGTTAAGTTTAAATGTTGAACTTGAAGCACAGACCAACAGTCAGCCTGAAAACATCCCTTTAGATATTGTCTATGAAGATGATGATATTTTAGTGATTAATAAACCGGTTGGTATGGTGGTGCATCCTGGTGCGGGCAATATTACCGGCACACTGGTCAATGCCTTGCTGTTCCATTATCCAAAATCGGCAGAATTGTCACGTGCCGGGCTGGTACATCGTATTGATAAAGACACCAGCGGTTTGCTGGTGGTGGCGAAAAATCTGGAAGCGCAGTTTGACCTGAGCAAGCAGCTGGCCAACAAGTCGGTGTACCGGATTTATGACGTGGTGGTATATGGCAATATCATTGCCGGCGGCACCATTGATGAACCGATCAAGCGCCATCCGGTCGACCGTGTCAAAATGACAGTGCTTCCGGGCGGCAAAGATGCCGTGACGCACTATAACGTGAAAGAGCGTTTCCAGCATTTCACCCGGGTTCAGGCGCGTCTGGAAACCGGCCGTACCCATCAGATCCGGGTTCATTTCAGCTATATTGGTCATGGTCTGATTGGCGATCCGGTGTATATGCCACGTGTGCGTGTGCCGGCTGGAGCCTCCGAGCTGCTCAATGAAACCTTGCGCGGTTTTAAACGTCAGGCACTGCACGCGGCTAAACTGGGGCTGGTGCATCCACGTACCAAACAGGACATGATGTTTGAAGCGCCGTGGCCGGAAGATTTCAGCCAGCTGGTGGATGTGTTGCGTAGCGAAAACGCTGCCTATTAAACCGTTCTGCGTCGTTGAGAAAGTATGATCTCAACGCCGCTTTTAAGTGAACACAGGAGCTGAGATGCAATTTATTCAGGGATTACCGGCACAGGTTTATGTGGCGCAAACGCGGATTCAGCATCAGCAGGCCTTGCCAGCGCAAGTACCGGAACTGGCCGGTTTTAACCTGGCCTTGCATGTGCAGGATGCAGCGGAACGGGTGCAGCAGCATCGTATGCTGTTACTGGAACAGCTGGCCGAATACGGTGTTAATACAATCAGCTGGATGAACCAGACCCACAGCACCTTGTGTCATGTGATAAATGATGAGCTGCATTTTAATGCACCGGAAGGCGATGGACTGGTCACGCAGCGCAAAGGCCATGCCTTAATGATGATGACCGCCGACTGCCTGCCCATTGTGCTGGGCAATCAGGATGGCACTGAAGTGGCCAATTTACATGCCGGCTGGAAAGGTCTGGCACAGGGTATTGTTGAAAATACCATTGCCGCCATGCAGCACCCACCGACCTGGGCCTGGTTAGGCGCGGCCATTAGCCAGCCGTGTTTTGAGGTAGGGGCCGAAGTAAAGCAGGTATTTTGTGAGAAATATCCCGCATTAAGCAGCGCCTTTCAGGCAGGGAAACAGGCCGGAAAATTCTATGCCGATTTATATGCGATTGCCCGCTATATCCTGACCGAGCAGGGGGTAACCACCATTTTAGGTGGTGATCAGTGTACCTATCGGCAGGCCGAGGAGTATTATTCTTATCGTCGTCAGGCCAAAACCGGACGCATGGCAACATTCGTTTTTATCGCTGATCAATGCTAAACTTGACTGAATTATTGGGTTTTTAAAGTTTCCATGTCTGTTACTGATCAAACATCTGTGTCGCAAGTAAAAGTCTGTGTTGTGTATCATAGTCCCTATGGCCATACCGCCAAGGTGGCACAGCATATTGTGCAGGGCGCCGAAAAAGCCGGAGCTGAAGTACATTTAATGGCAGTGAGCGAGGTCGATTGGGATGTGCTGGATCAGAGCGATATTCTGGTCATGGGCTGTCCAACCTATATGGGCAGTCTGACTTCGGCACTGAAACAGTTTATGGAACAATCTTCAAAACGCTGGCTAGCGCGAAGCTGGCAGGGCAAAATTGCTGCTGGCTTTACCAATGGCGGCGGTTTAAGCGGTGACAAGCTGGCGGTGTTACAGCAGATCAATTTATTTGCCATGCAGCATGGCATGTTATGGTCGGGCTTGCCGTTTATGCCAACAGGCCGTAGTCCGCATGATATTAACCGGATGTCGAGCTTTCTGGGCTTAATGACCCAGTCTGACAATGCCAGCGTTGACGTTACCCCGCCAGAAGGTGACCTGGAAACAGCGGTGAAGTTTGGCGCTTATCTGGTGGGCTTAAAACAGAAATAAGTTTGCTTTCCAATGATGCAATAAAAAATGCCTCCCATGTTGGAGGCATTTTTACATCAAGTACTTGTGTTCAAACGTGTTTATTTATGCATTAAACGGGCTTTATCACGCTGCCAGTCACGGTCTTTTTCAGTGGCACGTTTATCATGCAGCTGTTTCCCTTTCACCAGGGCAATTTCCAGTTTGGCCAGCGGACCTTTCCAGTAACAGACCAGCGGCACACAGGAATAACCTTTCTGGTTCACCGCACCGAGCAGTTTGGCAATTTCTTTGCGGTTCAGTAACAGCTTGCGGGTACGGGTCGCTTCAGGCACCACATGGGTCGAAGCCGACAGTAAAGGTTGAATTTGGGCGCCAAATAAGAAGGCTTCACCATTTTTAAAGGTGATATAGCTTTCGGTCAGGCTCATACGACCGGCACGCAAAGACTTGACTTCCCAGCCTTGCAGGGACAGTCCGGCTTCAAATTTTTCTTCAATAAAATAATCGTGGCGTGCACGTTTGTTCTGTGCAATCGTGCCACTGGTATTTTTTTTAACTACAGTTGCTTTCGCCATAATGAGTCACTTCCAACGTTAGGCCTATTGTGCCCCAAACACAGGCATGCTGACAATTCCAAAATCAGCGCTGAATGGCAGCACTATCGCAGGATTTTTGTGAAATTGGCCGAGTTTATTCACCAATAAATCAAGTTTTTGCTAAAATATGGCTCTACAAAACCAACTAGAGTAAAAATGGATGTCTAAAACTCGCGTGATTTATCCGGGGACCTTTGATCCAATCACCAATGGTCATATCGATTTAGTAACACGGGCGGCCAGAATGTTTGATGAAGTGGTGGTCGCAATTGCCATTGGTCATCATAAAAATCCGGTGTTTACTCTAGATGAGCGGGTAGAACTGGCCAAAACCTCACTCAGCCATTTACCCAATGTGGAATTTGTCGGCTTTGATGGCCTGCTGGTGAATTTCTTCCGCGAACAGCAGGCCACGGCGGTACTGCGTGGTTTACGTGCAGTGTCTGACTTTGAATACGAGTTTCAGCTGGCCAATATGAACCGTCAGCTGGATACCAATTTTGAAGCGGTATTTTTAACGCCGTCAGAGCAATATTCGTTTATTTCATCCACGCTGGTGCGTGAAATTGCGCGTTTAAAAGGAGATGTGACCAAGTTTGTACCGCAAACCGTGGTCGAAGCCTTTGAACGCAAACATCAACAAGGTTGGTAGCGTGTCTTTATATATTACCGATGAATGCATTAACTGCGATGTCTGTGAACCTGTGTGCCCGAATGAGGCTATTTTCATGGGCGAGCTGATTTATGAAATCAACCCGGCGCTGTGTACCGAATGTGTCGGGCATCATGATAAACCGCAGTGTCAGTTATTCTGTCCGGTGGACTGTATTCCGCATGATCCCCATCATGTCGAAACCCAGGAACAATTGCTGGAAAAGTATCAAAAACTGATTGATCAAAAAAGCACGAGCAATTAGTGCATTTATTTGTTAAGATGCGCCCTCGAAGTGAACCAGACGATCGCTGCTGTGGAGGTCTCCGTGACTAAAGCAGGGGAGGAAAGTCCGGGCTTCATAGGGCAGGGTGCCAGGTAACGCCTGGGCGGCGTGAGCCGACGGAAAGTGCAGCAGAGAGTAGACCGCCTTCATTCAGGTTTCTTTTTCGGAAGAAATCGAAGGTAAGGGTGAAAGGGTGCGGTAAGAGCGCACCGCATGACTGGTAACAGTTCATGGCATGGTAAACCCCACCAGAAGCAAGACCAAATAGGAATCCTGAGGTACGGCCCGTACTGGATTCGGGTAGGTCGCTTGAGCGTATGAGTGATTGTACGCCTAGAGGAATGATCGTTCTCGACAGAACCCGGCTTATCGGTTCACTTCACCAAATTTTGTACAATTAGCCTGTAGAAGGGCTTGACGTTATAAACATTACAGCAGATAATGCGCGCACAGTTTACGGCTATGTAGCTCAGTTGGTTAGAGCACCGCACTCATAATGCGGGGGTCACAAGTTCAAGTCTCGTCATAGCCACCATTTTTAAAGATCACATCCTTATGTGATCTTTTTTTTTGTCTTTAAAATCTGTGCTCGCAGTTGAGCTGCTGCACATCCAGCTTCAGCGTCTGCTGTAGCTGTTGAATCTGTTGCCAGCGTTGCTGCTGGTCGGCATAGACAAAAATTTTCTCATCGACCTGATCCAGTTTGGACACGGTAATTTTTTGTGCAGCACAATAACGGCCTTCATAGCGTTCCTGTGCAAGCGCCTGTTGTGCTTCAGGACTTAGGCGATCTGCGGTTAAAATCTTCTGCTGGCCTTTGGCATACTCGACCAGAATGCGTTTTTGCGGAATGGTGAACCAGAGATGACCATTAATAAATTCTGCGACATCGCGGCGTACCCCGTTATAGTCCACCATGAGTGGGGCAACCAGCTGACAGCCCGATAATGTCGCAACTAGCAGACTACTGATCCATATTTTTAACTGCATTGTGTTCAAATGATTGATCCTGGAAAGTTTCATCATAGTCAGCGAAAGGGTTTGACCCAAGTAAAAAATTGCAAATCCGGTTAAAAATTAATAAAAACGTCATGTTTTGCTTAAACAGTGTTCATTTGAGTAGATAAATATCTTGACGATAAAGTCCGAACTTTAGATAATGCGCACACAGTTTACGGCTATGTAGCTCAGTTGGTTAGAGCACCGCACTCATAATGCGGGGGTCACAGGTTCAAGTCCCGTCATAGCCACCATTTTAAAAGACCAAGCTCTCAGCTTGGTCTCTTTTTTTGTCTGTTCAAAAAGTCCAAAAAAATGTTGTGCAAACTCTCCGCGCAATTTAGATACCAGCGATGAATAAAATGCTGGCTTAGGAATTCAGCTGTTGCTGTACCCAGCTTAAGAATTCCTGTTTATGCGCAAGGGCCGGCGCTTTAGAACCATCAATCACTTTAGGCTTGCCATTAAATATACCTTTAAACAGATAAGACTGCCCAGCTTCAAACTCGATACTGCCTGTATCATGGATTTCGGCGAAAAACGCGTTCAGGCGCTCATACTGGCTATAGCGATGAAAATGCGGACGTTCAGTTAAATAATGATAAATCTGTTCTAAAGTCTGCAGGGTATTTCTTAGTGTCATATGAAATCCATTGCATCCAATTTTAGCTCATGCATATCTTGAACATAGGGTTAAACATAGACCGTTGTCTATCTGTTTTTAGTCAACCTAGACGATTCATTGATATTGGTTTTTTTGAATGACGTAGAACTCAAAAATATAGGATCGGTTTAGATGGCAGGGGAAGATGCGTATTCTAAGTAGCCTCATTCCAGCAGACAATAAAAAACCCCAAGACTGGCTTGAGGTTTTTAGGATGGATCAGATCAGGAGCTTATAGGCCCGGTTTCCAGCCATTGACCAGTGGGTAACGGCGTTCACGGCTAAAAGAACGTGATGTAATGCGTGGACCAATTGCGCCCTGACGGCGTTTGTATTCATTGCGGTCAACCAAACGCACCACTTTCTCAACCACAGCCTGATCAAAGCCTTTGGCAATAATATCGTCCTGACTCAAGTCTTCTTCAATATAGGCATACAGGATCGCATCCAGCACATCATACGGTGGCAAAGAGTCCTGATCTTTCTGGTCCGGGCTCAGTTCAGCTGATGGCGGACGGCTAATTACACGCTCAGGAATCACCGGCTGTTCGCTTATACTGTTCCGGTATTTGGCCAGTTCAAACACGATGGTTTTGTAGACATCTTTGAGAACCGCATAACCACCGACCATATCGCCATACAGGGTGCAGTAACCGACTGACAGTTCAGATTTGTTACCGGTCGACAGGACCAGGTTGCCAAACTTGTTGGATAAGCCCATCAGCAGTGTACCACGGGCACGGGCCTGCAGGTTTTCTTCGGTGGTATCAACCGGGCTATTGCCAAAGAATGGATACAGGGTTTGCATAAAGCTGTTCACAATCGAGTGAATTTCGGCAATACCAAAGGTCACACCCATGGTTTTGGCTTGTTGTGCAGCATCTTCTACACTAATTTGCGCGGTATAGGTATATGGCATCATCACCGCTTGCACCTTGTCTGCACCCAGGGCATCAACTGCAATGGCCAAGGTTAGTGCAGAGTCAATTCCGCCTGACAGACCCAGAATCACGCCCGGGAAACCTGAACGTTGTACATAGTCACGTGTTGCCAGCACCAGACCCTGATAAATTTCAGCCATGGTGTCAAGGGCTGCCGCCTGTTCACCCGTTTTATAGCGCTGTTGTTCGGCTTCATACTCCACCACAAACAGGCCTTCCTGATAGGTTGGCGCACGTAAAGCCAGTTCACCGTCTTTGCTGATCAGGAAGCTGGTGCCATCAAAGATCAGATCATCCTGACCACCAACCTGGTTGACATAGGCCAGGTTCAGATTCAGCTGTTTGGCCAGCGCAGTCATGGTATCAATACGGTGCTGTGGTTTACCAACTTCGTATGGCGATGAATTCAGCACCAGCACGGTTTCTACATTCAGCTGGGCCAGTTGCTGTACAGTGGCTAAAGACCAGACATCTTCACAAATCAGTACGCCAAATTTATGCCCCAAGTATTCAAAGACCAGATGTTGATGACCTTCGTTAAAATAACGTTTTTCATCAAACACGCCGTAGTTCGGTAAATTCTGCTTGTTATAAATACCCAGAATCTGGCCATCTTTCATTACCGCAGCCGAGTTATAACGCTGGCCATCTTCAGTTTCATTGACAAAACCAAATACCACGACGATATCTTTAATCTGGCTGAGCTGTTCAAAGGCCTTTTGCGTGCGTTTTTTGAGGCTTGGGCGTAACAGCAAATCTTCTGCTGGATAACCAATCAGAGAAAGCTCTGGGAAAATGATCAGGTCAGCCTGTTGTTTTTTCGCTTCATTTGCTTGTTCAAGCATTTTTTGCGCATTTGCTTCGAGATTGCCAATGTATGGAGAGAACTGTGCAAGGGCAATTTTAAAAGATTTCATTAATTTACGTCCTATTCCTATAGGGTTTTGAATACACGGGCTGCCGCTTGTAATTATGGTGATCGGGCAGCGGTGCATTCTGATACTAAAAAGTACTGCCGACTGGCTCAAGTATAAAAAGTAATACGCATACGACTTGATAAAATCTCATTTTGCAATGCAAAAAATCAGACGGGTTTATTTTATCTTAAATTAATTCAGATGCTAGAGCATATTCAGGATAATTGCATAGTAGCGGCAATTCGCGCCGTGAGAGAAGGCGCATAATGCTTTATTTAGTAAGCTTGAGTAACAAAAGCATGGGTTCGGTGAATCGGGCCTGATGGCACAAAAAACCGGCAGCTTGCAACATGAAAGCGCTATTGCAGCGCAGTTTAGGCCGGTGGATGCAGAATAATATTGTCAATCTTGTTTAAAAAAATATCGCGGGCAATATCGCCTTGCTGTTCAATGTTGTAGGCAAAAAACGGTTTACCGGGAATTAGCTGGTAACGGTAGGGATTATACCGCCCGGCAGACAGATAAAAAGCGGTTTGCAGCAGCGCACCTTTCAGCAGCACATTAATCTGCTGCTGATGCTGGTAAATATGTGTCATTTCATGAATCAGCACCGCCTGAAAGGCAAGCGGTGCCTGGCTATAATCTTCCCGGTACAATGGATCACGCACATGAATATAACCTTGCGGCGCCATCAGAATATGCGCCGGTTGCCAGGGCAAATAAGGATGATTCATGATGCTGACCCGGCTGTAATCAATCAGCTGCCCGAATACGCGCTGGCACAACGCAATTTCGCCCGGGGTTAAAGCCCGGCAGCGAAACTGCTCCAGTTTAAGCAGGCGCAGTAGCAGCGGTAACAGTTTCAATAACAGCATGGTGAAAGATCAGGTCGGGCCATTCAATTTTCCCAGTTATAACAAAACTGGCAGGCAGATATGTAGCAAAAATTTCATCTGCGGTGGCTTGCCGGTTTTTCTTCATTTCCGCAAACCGTTACAATGCAGTTTTTCGCGCAGGTTCAGGTATTCGATGAAAGCACGTATTCATACACTTATTTCGCAAATGTCCCAGCAGATGTATGAACGTGAACAGGTGATCGCACAAACCTTGCTGGCTGCTGTAGCTGGCAGTCATACCTTTTTATACGGCTTGCCGGGCACGGCCAAAAGCCTGATTTCCAGACGGGTTGCAGCCGCTTTTGAGGTCGATGCCTATTTTGAATATTTGATGAACCGCTTTAGTACCCCGGAAGAAATTTTTGGCCCGGTGTCAATTAAAGCCTTAAAAGAAGATCACTATATCCGTAAAACCGAGCATTATCTGCCCTGTGCCGATTTTGCTTTTCTGGATGAAATCTGGAAGGCCAGCCCGGCCATTTTAAATACCTTGCTGACTTTGGTGAATGAAAAAGTCTTTAAAAATGGCGAGCAGCTGCAGCAGGTGCCCTTAAGTGTGCTGATTGGTGCATCCAATGAAATTCCTGAACCGAATCAGGGACTGGATGCGCTGTATGACCGTTTTATTTTGCGTCTGGTGGTCGAACCCATTCAGCAGGCCGGCAATTTTCATCAGCTGCTACAAGCCAAACCGGGCAGTGCTCATTTACAGCTTGATGAATCACTTAAAATTACCCAGGCCGAGCTGGCCGAATGGCGCGAACAGATTCATGAAATTGAGCTGCCGGCTTTGGTATTACAGGTGATTGATCTGATTCGCCAGTATTTACAGCAGCATGTCGATGGCTTGTCGGTCTATATTTCGGACCGGCGCTGGCAACGTGTAGCCTATCTGCTCAAAGCTGCGGCATTTTTAAATGGCCGGCCGCAGGTCTTGGTCAGTGATCTGTATCTTCTGAAATCCTGCCTGTGGAATCAGCTGGAAGATATTCGGGAGATGCACAAGCTGATTGATCAGGCCATTCTGGAGATTGGCTTGCATGCCGATTTGCAATTGGAGTCACTAATTCAGCGCAAAGACGAGCTGGAACAGCAGATGCTGAACGCTTTTTACTATACCGATGATGTCTATGAAAGCTATCTGATTCAGGACAAGGAGTACTTAAGAGCAGTGACTCACCTGGATCATCATTATCAGGATAAAGTGCTGTATCTGTTATTAAATAAAATGGACAGCAAACAGGATTTCTTTGCTGTGGATGCTTCCGGTGAGGAAATTCGCGGCATCGTGTGTAACTTTAATGGCGGCCGGCTCTGTACCTTAAAAGGCGGCTATTATGGGCTGGAAGAAGTGGTCACACCGTATATTAAATACCCGAAAGGCAGCGCACGCCGTGTCATTGATGAAAAGTTGGTGCAGCAGTTGCGGGGAGAGCTTGCCCAGCTACAAAATGCACTGAGCAAAGATTTAGCCCTGTTACAGCAGCGTTTTAATGCCCAGTCAGCACATTTTGCTTCAGTCTTTGTTGCCGCCGCCGACAGTGCCCAGTTACAACAGCATGTGCAGCAGCAGTTACAGCGCTATCAGCTGCAACTGCAAGACTGCGCGCGGCTGGAACAGCTATGTCAAGGCTAGACCTGCAGCAGCATCAGCGTCAGCATACAGCGTTAGAGCAGTTGACCGGACAGCTGTATCAGGAGCTGGCCGATTCCTCCTTAAAACACTGGCTGGATGATCAGAAAGTCAGTCAGCATCTGGATGATAAAGTCCGGGCCTGGGCCTATCAGGCCAAATCCAGTCTCGATCAGCAGCATCCTTATAGGGAAGTGCAGCAGCAACTGGAACACTGGCTGGCGCAGCCCTCCATCAATAGCGCCGAGTTTCAGCAGATGCAGGTGCAATATCAGGATTTTCAGGCTCAGCTGGGGCTGCCTGATTTAAGCCCGTTTTGGACTCAAAGCGCTACTTTCTCTGCCGGACAGCGCGAGCTACAGGCACAGTTATTAACAGAAAAATGGCAACGTAAACTGACCGAAGCCATTGCTCATTGGGAATTTGAGCAGCTGGCCTTGCAGCGGGATGCTTTTCTGGATGAGATTCGCGATTTTCTCAGCCAGATGCAGCGACTGGCCAAATACAAAGATGCCACCGGCATCGAAACCGGTATTTTTATTGACTATTCCAGAGGCCAGTTACAACCACAGGATATCCAGCAGTTTGAGCAATGGGCCAGCTATTTGCAGGAGGATCGTGAGCTGCAAGCCTTGTGTCAGAAAATCGGTTCTGCCCAGCCTGCACATTATCCGCGCCAGGCCGTGCAGCAGCATCGGCCAGAGCAGGAGCTGGAATTGCTGGAGCAGCACTGGCATGAAGAAATTACCGGTATTCAGCTGGCGCAGGATTTGAATCTGGCGCTGCCGAGCGAGCTGGCCTTACTGGCCGATCCTGATCTGGCTATTTTATTTGACCTGAAATATCTGGAATCCAACCTGATGAGCTTTAACCTGCAAGGTCAGCACAGCAGTCGGGTAATTCAGGATCAAACAGCACGGCATAAGCGTCTGGGGCAAAAAGGCCCGATGATTTTGTGTCTGGACACCAGCGGTTCCATGCACGGTCAGCCGGAGCTGATTGCCAAAGCCATGAGTCTGTATCTGGCGATTCAGGCCATGAAAGCCAAACGCCCGATGTATTTAATTAACTTCTCGACCCAGCTGACCAGCTTGAATTTACTCGAAGGCTATTCGCTGGATGATCTGATTCACTTTCTTAGCCAGTCTTTTCATGGCGGCACCGATGTTATTCCCGCCATCGAACATGCCCTGTCGATGCTGGCCCAGCCAAATTTTCACAATGCCGATGTGCTGGTGGTGTCCGATTTCATCATGGGGCAGTTACCGACAGAACTGATGGCCCAAGTCGAGCAGCAGAAACAGCAGGGCACCGGTTTTTATGCGGTAGCGATTGGTAACTTCCGTTTTGAACATCTGAATCAGGGCCTGTTCGATCATCAGTGGATTTATCAGTCCAAAGAACGCAAAGTGCGTTATCTGCCCAGTAACCGCAGTGACAGAGTGTCCAAATAGGCGCTGACCCCAATTGACAAGGAAATGAGCTCTGCAGAAAAAAGTGTGAGCAAATTGTCAGACAATATTTTTAAAGTCACGATTTGCCAATTTTATGACGATTTTGGCAACTGGTTTCAATGCAGGGCTGGCTTAGTTTTGGTCTCATTCAGGTCGATGACCACGGTGTCTTGACCTGGCTCAAATGGACAAAACAAAGAGAATAGCCATGCAGATTGCTCAGTTTTTACCTCAGCCTGTTCGCCATTTTTTCAGCGCGACACCTTTTGATGCCGAGAAACAGTCGGCTGCCCTCCCAATCCGGCATATGAAATTCGACTTTAAGGCCGAAGAAATAGATCCCAAATTTTACTTGAATGCCGAACTGGCCAGTGCCTATTTTGCCTCGCTGTCGATTTTCCTGACCTATGGCGAAGATCTGGTGATTGACACCGCGCGTTATCATCGTGAGCTGTTAAATGATCCCGTGCTAAAACAGCGGGTCACCTCCCTAATTGGCCAGGAGGCGCTACATTCCAGATTGCATGAAGAACTGAATGATGCCTTTCGGGATGCCGATCTGCCGGTTGAGCTGTTCCGTTCCTGGGCCAAATTCGTCTTTGATCACGGCTTTAACCGTTTGCCACAGCCGATGAAACTGTCACTGATGGCCGGTATTGAACATTTTACTGCGGTGCTGGCCGAGTACATGATGAATCATGAGGAAATTTTCTTCCAGTCGCATGATGAAAAGCAGCGTGCCATCTGGATGTGGCACATGCTGGAAGAATCGGAACACAAAGACATTGCCTATGATGTGTTCCAGTCTTTATCCAACAGTTATGGCTTGCGCATTGCCGGTTTCTTCCCGGCGCTCATCACCATCCTGGTGCTGATTTCCATTGCCTCGCTGCTGGTGCCGTTTTATCGCAAACCGTCTAATTTGTTTAGCCTGAGTTACTGGAAAGACCTGCCGCGTAGCATCAAGCTGATTTTTGGTCTGCAAGATGGCGTGTATGGCAGTAGCTGGGCGCATATTCTGGATTATCTGCGTCCCGGTTTTCATCCGAATGACCATGATACTTCGGCCTTTTTAGCCTATTACAAGGAACGTTTGCTGCATCCGGAAAGCGGGGTGTTAACGCCATATTTCGTCAAGGAATTTACCCCGGCGCTCAAAGTGTAAGGATGAAGAAGGATGATGGGATTATTTGCAAAAAAAGTGCGACTGAGCCAGCAGGCCTATGCGGTGGTGACCGGTGCAGGCAGTGGGATTGGACGCAGTTTTGCGCTGGAACTGGCCAGGCGTGGTGGCAGCGTGATCTGTGCCGATATCAATCTGGCGGCGGCTCAAGCAACCGCCAAGCAGATTGAACACCAGTTTGCGACTGCGGCCTTTGCGTTGCAATGTGATGTGGGTGTGGCCGAGCAGGTGCAGCAACTGGCTGAACAGTCTGAACAGCTGTTGGGCCATCCGGTGACTTTGCTGATCAATAATGCCGGTGTGGGGCTGGGTGGCAAGTTTGATGAAGTCAGCCTGGCCGACTGGCAATGGTGTATGCAGGTCAACTTATGGGGCGTGATCCACGGTTGTCATTATTTCGTACCGAAACTGAAACAGCAGGGTGGTGGTGCGATTATTAATGTCGCTTCGGCTGCTGGTTATACCGCAGCGCCGGAAATGACCGCCTATAACGTCAGCAAGTCCAGCGTACTGGCCTTGTCTGAAACCCTGTCTGCCGAGTTACGTGGCGCCAATATTCGCATCAATGTGTTATGCCCAACGCTGGTGCCGACCAATATCATGAAAAATGGCCGTTTGCCTGCGCATTATTCGGGACTGGCAGATCATTTGCTGACCCATCATGCCTTTGTCAGCTGTGAGAAGGTGGTAGCGCAGACCTTAAACAATTTAGACCGGGGCGAGCTGTATACCATTCCACAGCCAGATGCCAAACTGTTCTGGTGGTTCAAGCGTGCCGCGCCGCGTTTATATACCAAGCTGCTGGGTGTGGGTTATCCATTATTCAATAAATATGTACAAAAATCCTGAGTAGAAAAAAATGAAACAAGATGATCAAGTCACGTTGCAAACGGTCGCTGAGCCGGCCGATCTTGTGCTCAAAAAGCCTAGTCGAAAAGCCAAAAGTGCCAGTGCAGCATCAGCAAGGGCAGGGGCCAATCAGCCAAATTCTCAAACAACTGAGCAGCGCGGTAGATCAACTACTATGCCAAGCCGGATCTATGACACCATTATTATTGGGGCGGGTATTTCCGGTCTGGCAGCGGCCTATAAACTGAATCAGGCTGGCTATCAGGATTATCTGGTGCTGGAAAAAGCCGGCCGGGTAGGAGGCACCTGGCGGGACAATACCTATCCGGGTTGTGGTTGTGATGTGCCCTCGGCCTTATATTCTTTTTCCTTTGCGCCAAGTCATGGCTGGAGTCATTTATTTGCCAAGCAGCCGGAAATCCTGCGTTATCTGGAAGATGTGGCGACCCGTTTTCAGCTATATGCCAAGATTGAATTTCATAATGAACTGCAAGATGCACGCTGGAATGAGACTGAACAGATGTGGGAGCTCAACACCAGCAAAGGGCGATATCGGGCCAGAACCGTGATTTTCTCTACCGGCCCGATTACCGAGCCGCAACTGCCGAAAATTAAAGGCATCGACAGTTTTAAGGGCGAAATGTTTCATTCGGCACGCTGGAACCATGCCTATGACCTGCGTGGTAAACGCATTGCGGTCATTGGCACCGGCGCCTCGGCCATTCAGTTTATTCCGAAAATTCAGCCTCTGGCCAAAGAGTTATATATTTTCCAGCGTACAGCGCCGTGGGTCCTGCCAAAGCCTGATCTGCCTCTGAATCAGGTGATGAAAAGTACACTGGCCAAGTTTCCGGTCATCCAGCAGCGTTGGCGCGGTGCGGTATCGCAATCTTTGAATCTGATTAATTTTGGCCTGCGTCATCCACCTTTGTTGGAGCCTGTGAATGTACTCAGCCGGCAGCTGTTAAAATTACAGGTCAAAGATCCGGCTTTACGTCAGGCGGTTACCCCCAATTTTTCGGTCGGCTGTAAGTGTTTACTGTTTGCCAATGATTATTATCCGGCCTTGCAGGCCCCGAATAGCACTTTAATTCCGCATGGCTTGGTGGAAATTGAAGGCAATACGGTGATTTCCGCCAATGGTGACCGGCATGAGGTCGATGTGATTATCTGGGGAACGGGCTTTGAGGTGTCACATCCACCGATTGGTCGCCGTGTGCAGAATGCCCAAGGCCAACGACTTTCCGAGCTGTGGCAGAGCAGTTCACCCGAAGCCTTTTTGGGCACCAGTATCCAGCATTTACCCAATGCCTTTTTGGTGCTCGGGCCGAATATTCTGGTCTATGATTCCTTTATTGGCATTGCCGAAGCGCAACTGGACTATATTGTCAGTGGTTTATTGCAAATGAAAGCCAAGGGCTTAAAGCGCATTGAAATCAAGCCGGATGTGCTGAAATACCACAATGCCAAAGTACAGACTCATGTGCAGAAAACTGTGTTTAACCGTGGTGGCTGTCAAAGTTATTATCTGGACCAGAATGGTCGCAACTTTGCCGCCTGGCCGTGGTCACTGGCCGAGTTAAAGCGACGTTTACAGCGCCTAGATCTGGAGCATTATCAGGTAGCTTAACGTACTTTTGCGCTGAATATTGGCGTTGCCTCGGTCTGGTCGAAACGCGCATTTAGTTTGAATGTCCATAAAAAAACCACCCAAACGGGTGGTTTTTTCGTCGTTGAACGCGAACCGGATTAACGGTTGATGTCGCGTTGAACTTCGCCAGTGTAAAGCTGACGAGGACGACCGATCTTGTAAGGACCGCTGTGCATTTCTAACCAGTGGCTGATCCAACCAACTGTACGTGCAAGCGCGAAGATCACAGTAAACATTTCTGTCGGAATACCAATCGCTTTCAGGATGATACCAGAGTAGAAGTCTACGTTTGGATACAGGTTACGCTTGATGAAGTATTCGTCAGAAAGCGCGATACGCTCAAGTTCCATTGCTAACGCTAATTGTGGATCGTTGATACCTAATGCACCAAGAACTTCGTCGCAAGTCTCTTTCATTACTTTCGCGCGTGGGTCGAAGTTTTTGTAAACACGGTGACCGAAGCCCATCAGTTTAACTTCTTTAGTCTTCACTTTTTCCATGAAGCCAGCAACGTTTTCTACAGTGCCGATTTCATCCAGCATCTTAAGAACTGCTTCGTTCGCACCACCATGCGCAGGACCCCAAAGTGCAGAGATACCGGCAGCGATACAAGCATAAGGGTTAGCACCGGTAGAACCCGCTAAACGTACTGTAGACGTAGACGCGTTTTGCTCGTGGTCAGCGTGAAGAGTGAAGATACGGTCCATTGCTTTGGCAAGAATCGGGTTCACTTTGTAGTCACGGTCTGCAGGTGTAGCAAACATCATGTACAGGAAGTTTTCAGCGTAGCTTAAGTCGTTACGTGGGTAAACGAATGGTTGACCAACAGTGTACTTGTAGCTCCAAGCTGCTAAAGTAGGAATCTTCGCGATTAAACGGATCGCAGTGATTTCACGGTGGTTAACATCTTCGATGTCCAGGTTGTTGTGATAGAACGCAGATAATGCACCCACAACACCAACCATGATCGCCATAGGATGCGCATCACGACGGAAACCGTTATAGAAGCGGCTAACTTGGTCGTGAACCATGGTGTGGTTACGAACTTTCGCGTCAAACTCTTCTTTTTGCTCAGCTGTTGGAAGCTCGCCGTTTAATAACAGGTAGCAAGTTTCCAGGTAATCAGCTTTAGTCGCCAATTGATCAATCGGGTAACCGCGGTGTAACAGAACACCTTTGTTACCGTCAATGAATGTGATCTTAGATTCACAAGAAGCTGTCGCCATAAAACCAGGATCAAAAGTAAAGTGACCTGCAGCCAACACATCCTTAACGTCAATTACATCTGGGCCCAATGTGCCGCTGTAAATTGGTAATTCAATTTCTTTGCCATCAAGCTGTAAAACGGCTTTCTTGCCAGTTGCTTCAGACATTCAATAGATCTCCTGTCCTGGTGAATGTTGATCTGACTCGTAGTATCAATCTTTTAATGCGCGAATCAGACGGATCGAAAATTTGCTATAAGATTAGTGTGTACTGAAATTTTGTCAATTATACTTATGGATAAAAAGTGACGCTGACACAGCAGCTTAGTCAAAAAATATTCGTATGAAAAACTGAGTAAAATCACAGCACCGACGCGCTATAATAAGTCAAATTCCCGGACAGGTGCAGAAAAAAATAATAGGAATGCTTTAATTGTAAGCAATTTTTTAGCGTTAAAAGCTCTTGAAAAGCCAGGCTGCTGGAATTTTAAGCTTTCCGAAATGTATCTGTTTTTCATAACTTAGCTGGGCTTTGCCGGTTCTGCTGCTGCTTTGTTATTCATAAATAAAAGCGCTAAGTCTGTCATTTTTTTAGGTTTAACTGGTTAAAAAATAGCTGATTAAATCAGCCATTCAGCCAGTTAACTTGTTCTGATGCGCTGAAATTGCAAGTAAAGTCAGAGCAATCTGTCAGCTTTTGCAAGACTCAAAATCCAAATGCCGGCCTGAAGCGGGAAGCACGGGCAGGGCGCTGAAAATATTTCATGTTGTTTGCCTGATAGCAAATATTCAAGGAAAAAATATTCAGGCACCCAAAGATAAAGTGAAAAGATTCAACAATATAGTGTCTAGACATTTACTGTGCTGCTTTAGTCTAAATATTTCAGTCCGGTGAAAATTGCAATTATAGCTAAAATCAATAGCAGAAATATAAAATAAATTAATAAAAAACAGTGAGATGATGCCTTAAAGATGTATCCGGTTGATGTGTTTCATAAATTACCTATTTGTTAATGATTCTTATTTAAGGGTTTTTTGTTCAAAAAGCCCAGTGCGGTTGTTTGTATTTTAATAGTTGACGTTTTATAATTCAGTGTCGTTTTGAATATAGGCATTCGAATGCCTAGCAATGCCAGCTTTCCTTCGAATTAATTCCAACAAACTCCGGATGGAGTTTTTACTTACAGGATGCCCGCTGTGAAAAGCAACAGACCTGTCAATTTGTCCATGGGTCAAGTTTTATCAGTAAACTTAAAATCACCTGTGGCTATTGCATCAATTTTACACCGTCTTTCAGGTGTCATCGTATTTTTACTCGTACCGGTACTTCTTTGGTTATTAGACAAGTCTTTGTCTTCGCCAGAAGGTTTTGCAGAAGTACAGGAAATCTTTAACGGTTTCTTTGTCCGCTTTATCGTATGGGTATTTGTAGCCGGATTAATCTATCACTTCATCGCTGGTGTCAAGCATTTACTTGCTGACCTTGGTGTTGCAGAGGAACTGCAAAGTGGTCGTGTTGCAGCTACTATCGCATTAGTCTTGTCTGCGATTGGTATTCTCGCAGCCTTTGTATGGATTGTTCTCTAATGAAAAGTGCTACAGGTTTAACGGGTTCAGGTTCTCGCGACTGGTTTATCCAACGCGTAAGTGCTGTTGTTCTTGCTGTTTATACCGTTGTGGTATTTGGTTGGATTCTGCTGAATGGCGGATTTAACTTTGAACAGTGGTACGGCTTTATGATGACATTACCAATGAAGATTTTATCTTTATTGGCAGTCTTATCTCTTGTTGCACACGCATGGATTGGTATGTGGCAGGTATTCACAGATTACGTGACTACTCGTCAGATGGGTCCTTCAGCTTCAGGTTTACGCCTAGTGCTGACTTCAGCAGTGATTATTGCTGTTTTTGCATACGCAATCTGGGCAATCCAGATTTTCTGGGCGAATTGATAGGAAGATATCATGGGCGCGATTAACCCTAAAGAAGATTATTCAAATATTCCACACCAATTTTTTGACGCAGTCATCGTTGGTGGTGGTGGTTCAGGTATGCGTGCATCTTACCAACTTGCTCAAGCGGGTTTGAAAGTTGCAGTACTGACCAAAGTATTCCCAACACGTTCGCACACGGTTGCAGCGCAAGGTGGTATTGGTGCATCTCTTGGTAACATGCAAGAAGATAACTGGCACTACCACTTCTATGACACAGTTAAAGGTTCTGACTGGTTAGGCGACCAAGACGCGATCGAATTCATGACGCGTGAAGCGCCACAAGTGGTTTATGAATTAGAACACTTGGGTATGCCATTTGACCGTAACGCAGACGGTACAATTTACCAGCGTCCATTCGGTGGTCACTCTGCAAACTACGGTGAAAAAGCTGTGCCACGTGCATGTGCTGCTGCTGACCGTACAGGCCACGCGCTGCTTCACACGCTTTATCAAAGCAACGTGAAAATGGGGACTCAATTTTTCGTTGAATGGATTGCACTTGACTTAATCCGTAACGAAGCAGGCGACGTACTGGGTGTAACTGCAATTGACCAGGAAACAGGTAAAATTGCGGTATTCCAAGCTAAAGCGACGCTATTCGCTACTGGTGGTGCAGGTCGTGTTTACCGTGCCTCTACTAACGCGTATATCAACACGGGTGACGGTCTTGGTATGGCTGCTCGTGCAGGTATTCCATTACAGGATATGGAATTCTGGCAATTCCACCCAACAGGTGTTGCGGGCGCAGGCGTATTGTTAACGGAAGGCTGTCGTGGTGAGGGTGGTATCCTTCGTAACGATTCTGGTGAACCGTTCATGGAACGTTATGCTCCAACTTTAAAAGACTTGGCGCCACGTGACTTCGTATCACGTTCTATGGACCAGGAAATTAAAGAAGGCCGTGGTTGTGGTCCGAACAAAGACTACATCTTGCTGGATATGACGCACCTGGGTGCTGACACGATCATGAAACGTCTGCCATCTGTATTCGAGATTGGCAAGAAATTCGCGAACGTTGACTGTACCAAAGAGCCAATTCCGGTTGTACCAACAATCCATTACCAAATGGGTGGTATTCCGACCAACATTCATGGTCAGGTTGTTGTTCCAGAATCTCGTGAAACGACTCCACTGGTTGCCAACTACGACAAAGACACTGACACATATTCTACAAATGTGGAAGGTCGTGACTTTGCGAAACCTGTAAAAGGTTTCTATGCAATTGGTGAATGTTCATGTGTATCTGTACACGGTGCAAACCGTTTAGGTACTAACTCACTGCTTGACCTGGTGGTATTTGGTAAAGCGGCTGGTCAACATATCATTGAGTATGTAACTAAACAGCACGATGGCGAGTACGAACCACTACCTACAACTGTACTTGAAAACACGCTGAACCGTATTCGTAAACTTGACGAATCAACTTCAGGTGAAAACGCTCAAGAAGTTGCGGATGCAATTCGTAACATCGTTCAGGATCACGCAGGTGTATTCCGTACTTCAGCATTGCTTGAAGAAGGTGTGAAACAGATTCTTGCGCTTGAACCACGTGTTCGCAATATCCACCTGAAAGACAAATCTAAAGTCTTCAACACTGCACGTGTAGAAGCATTAGAAGTTGAAAACCTATACGAAGTCGCAAAAGCAACCTTGATTTCTGCTGCTGCGCGTAAAGAGTGTCGTGGTGCGCACACTGTTGTAGACTTTGAATTACCACCAGATCACCCGACTTATTCTTATGGTCGTCGTGATGATGAGTGGATGAAGCACACTCTGTGGTTCTCTGCAGACAACCGTCTTGAGTACAAACCAGTACGTTACAAGCCGCTTTCTGTTGCAGCTATTCCACCTAAACCACGTACATTCTAATCAGGAGAAACAAGATGAGTAGAGGTACTCGTACATTTCATATCTACCGCTATGATCCTGATAAGGATAAAGCACCGTACATGCAAACATTCAAGCTGGAATTGACTGATAAGCATCGTATGTTGCTTGACGCACTTTTGGCGTTGAAAGTACAAGACGAAACTTTAACGTTCCGTCGTTCTTGCCGCGAAGGTATTTGTGGTTCTGATGGTGTAAACATCAATGGTAAAAACGGTTTGGCGTGTCTTTGGAACCTGAACGATTTACCAAATGAAATCACCATTCGTCCATTACCAGGTCTGCCAGTGATCAAAGACCTAGTTGTTGATATGAATCAGTTCTACGACCAGTACAACAAGATTCAGCCATTCTTGATCAACAACCAGCCTGCGCCACCAAAAGAGCGTTTACAGTCTCAGGAAGACCGTGAGCACCTAGATGGCCTGTATGAATGTATTTTATGTGCATGCTGTTCAACTTCATGCCCATCATTCTGGTGGAACCCGGACAAATTCCTGGGTCCTTCAGCGCTGTTGAATGCTTACCGCTTCATCATCGATTCACGTGATACTGCAACTCAAGAGCGTCTGGCGCGTCTTGACGACCCGTTCTCGCTGTTCCGTTGTAAAGGCATCATGAACTGTGTGTCAGTTTGTCCGAAAGGTCTGAACCCAACCAAAGCAATCGGTCACATCCGTAACATGCTTCTGGATACTGCAGGTTAATCTGAACGCCAGTTTGGTGAACTCAAAAAAGCACATCTCCGGATGTGCTTTTTTTATGCTGCTTTATTGAACACTTGAGTGGGGTTGGTCTGATGAGATGCATTGCTGCATACAAACTGGGTATGAAAAGTGCAGGTGAATAGTTTTAAATCAATCCTCTACAAAAGTGTAATAGAGTGATGGTATTTTGTTTTAATACGCCCAGAAATGGGGCATGAGACTGCAAAAAGTGGTGCAAGATGTTATTATATAACGCAAGTTGAAGAGGGCAGATTGAAAGATGTGCTCTCTTTTGTTTTATGGAATAAAGAAGCCGTTGGACTTTGGTCTTAATTGCTTCTAATTATTAAATAAAGCACCATATGTTAGAGCAAAATATGTTTCTTGTATTTCGCCAATTTATAGGAGGTATACGTCAAAAAAATCAATTGAGAGTTGGAGATCATGTTACGATTAATAAACTTCTATATTTAAAAATTGAGGTTGAATTTATGTACATTTTTTCAACATTTAAAGAGATGTAGAAAGCCAGAAATTAGAGTAAACCTATTTAGAAAAGCTAATTTGCCGAATTAATTTTTCTAAGTCGATTTGCAAAAAAATTGCTCGGTTTTGGCCGAGTATAAAATGAGTGATGATGCCAATCAGGGCGTTATGATTCATTATTCACATTGGGTAGTCCTAATGTAGTGATAACGCCTCATGACAGTTG
This sequence comes from Acinetobacter sp. C15, assembly GCF_013420645.1. Taxonomy (NCBI): domain Bacteria; kingdom Pseudomonadati; phylum Pseudomonadota; class Gammaproteobacteria; order Moraxellales; family Moraxellaceae; genus Acinetobacter; species Acinetobacter sp. C15. The sequence goes on along the minus strand of NZ_VOXR01000002.1, from coordinate 65,429 downwards.
TCGAATGGGGACGAATGTCATGTTACCAATTTGACATTATCAATCATGGGTTTTGCTTAAAAAGCATCCTGAAAAATGTTTTTGCAATAGGAAATGGGTCCACAAATGCAAGAAGTTGCTGACGCTCTGCGTCTTGACACTGAACTTTCCGCTGATAGTGCAGCGTATATTGAAGAACTTTATGAGCAGTATTTAACGTCTCCAGAGTCAGTTGGTGAAGACTGGAGAGTGTACTTCGATAAATTCCCAAAAGGTGATCAACCTCATAGCAATGTACGTGAGCAATTCCTTTTATTGGGTCGCAACTCAAATCGTATTCAGTCTGTGGCTCAAAGCGCGGTAAGCTCTGAGCATGAACGTCGTCAAATAGGCGTCCTGCAACTGATCGCAGCGTATCGTAATCGTGGTCACCAAAAAGCAAAATTAGATCCGCTAGGTTTGGCAAAACGCGAAGAAGTGCCAGATCTTGATCTTGCTGCGCACGGTTTAACCAAATCTGATTTAGATACCGTATTCAACACAGGCAACCTGGCGATTGGTAAAACAGATACCACGCTGGGCGAAATGATTGAAGCGATGGAAGCAACTTACTGCGGTTCAATTGGTGCAGAGTACATGCACATTGTTGACACCAAAGAGAAACGCTGGATTCAACAGCGCCTTGAAAGTGCCCGTGGTCAGTATGGCTTCAATGCAGAACAGAAAAAACACTTCCTTGAGCGTTTAACTGCCGCTGAAGGTCTGGAAAAATATTTAGGTAATAAATACGTTGGTGCAAAACGCTTTGGTGTGGAAGGTGGTGAATCTTTCATTCCAATGGTTAACGAACTGATTCAACGTGCCGGTGCGGTTGGTTGTAAAGAAGTCGTGATTGGTATGCCACACCGTGGCCGTCTGAACTTGCTGGTTAACATCATGGGTAAAAACCCGGCTGACCTGTTTGGCGAGTTCGAAGGTAAATCTTTACACAAGAAAGGTTCGGGTGACGTTAAGTACCACCAAGGTTTCTCATCTAACGTAATGACCCCAGGTGGCGAAGTTCACTTGGCATTGGCGTTTAACCCGTCGCACCTTGAAATTGTTGGACCTGTGGTTGAAGGTTCGGTACGTGCCCGTCAAGTACGTCGTAAAGACATTGGTGGCGATGACGTATTGCCATTAATCGTACACGGTGATGCTGCATTTGCAGGTCAGGGCGTGAACCAGGAAACTTTCCAGATGTCACAAACACGCGGTTATACCGTGGGTGGTACTGTGCACATCGTAATTAACAACCAGGTTGGTTTCACTACCTCTGATCCACGTGATGCGCGTTCTACAGAATACTGTACCGACATCGCGAAAATGGTTCAGGCGCCAGTATTCCACGTGAATGGTGATGATCCTGAAGCGGTAATCTTCGTAACGCAATTGGCACACGACTTCCGTCATACTTTCCGTAAAGACGTAGTGATTGACCTGTTCTGTTACCGTCGTCGTGGTCACAACGAAGCGGATGAGCCATCTGCAACCCAGCCACTGATGTATCAGGTGATCAACAAGAAAGCCACTACACGTACTTTGTATGCAGACCAACTGGTACAACAGGGCGTATTAGATCGCGCTGCTGCAGACCAAATGGTTGAAGACTACCGTGCCGATCTTGAAGCAGGTAATCACGTTGCCAATGCGCTGGTTCTTGAACCGAACAAGAAAATGTTTGTGGACTGGACGCCGTACCTGGGCCATGAATACACTGACGAATGGGATACCACTTTCCCGGCTGAGCGCTTAAAAGAGCTTGGTGAAGGCATGCGTAAACTTCCAGAAGGTTTCGTGATGCAGCGTCAGGTGTCTAAAGTGATTGACGAACGTCTGAAAATGCAGACCGGCGAAATGCCGCTGAACTGGGGTGCTGCTGAAACTCTAGCCTATGCAACACTGCTAGATCAGGGTTACCTGGTACGTATTACTGGTGAAGACGTAGGTCGTGGTACCTTCTCGCACCGTCATGCCAAACTGCATAACCAGGTTGATGGCGAAACTTATATTCCATTGTGCCATGTGAAAGAAAACCAGCCGCGTTTTGCTTTATATGACTCGCTATTGTCTGAAATGGCGGTACTGGCATTTGAATATGGTTATGCGACCACTATTCCACACGGTCTGATCATTTGGGAAGCACAATTTGGTGACTTCGCTAACTGTGCGCAAGTGGTGATTGACCAGTTCATCGCCTCTGGTGAAACCAAGTGGGAACGTGTATGTGGTTTAACCATGTTGCTGCCACACGGCTTTGAAGGTCAAGGTCCGGAACACTCATCTGCACGTTTAGAACGTTTCTTACAGCTGTGTGCTGAAGACAACATGCAAGTGATTACCCCGACTACACCAGCACAGATTTTCCACGCTTTACGTCGTCAGGCAATTCGTCCAATCCGTAAGCCAATGATTGTGATGTCACCGAAATCATTACTGCGTCACAAGCTGGCAACTTCATCTCTTGATGAGCTAGCAACTGGTACTTTCCAGACTGTGATTGACGAAATCGACAGCAACATCAACAAGGCCGACGTGACCCGTCTGGTACTTTGTGGTGGTAAAGTGTATTACGACCTGCTTGAAAAACGTCGTGAAAAAGAATTGAACAACACGGCAATTGTTCGTATTGAACAGTTGTATCCATACCCAGAACAACGCATTGCGGAAATTCTTGAAGCTTATCCAAACGTGAAAGAACTGGTTTGGACTCAGGAAGAACCGAAGAACCAAGGTGCTTGGTTGTTCATCGCGCCGCGTCTATATGATGACGTGATGAAAGCTGGTAAACAGGTTCGTATCAGCTTTGCTGGTCGTGAGGCTTCTGCCGCTCCAGCGTGTGGTTCACCATATTTGCATGCAAAACAACAAGCTCAGCTCATCAATGACGCGCTTGCGATCGTAGCTGAATAACAGGAGATTCGAAGTAATGGCAACCGAAATTAAAGCACCGGTATTTCCAGAGTCAGTTGCAGATGGAACAATCGCGACTTGGCACAAACAACCAGGTGAAGCAGTATCACGTGATGAAGTGATCTGTGACATTGAAACTGACAAAGTTGTTCTGGAAGTTGTAGCTCCTGCAGACGGTACGATTGCTCAAATCATTAAAAATGAAGGTGATACTGTACTTTCAAATGAAGTGATTGCACAGTTTGAAGAAGGTGCTGTATCTGGCGCTGCGCAAACTCAAGCAGTTCAGTCTGAAGAGAAAGTTGAACAGGCGGCTGCGAAAACTGAAGCAGGTGCAGCACCTGTAGTTGAGCGTGCTCAACCTGTTGCGGACCAGGCACCAGCGGTGCGTAAAGCATTGACTGAAACCGGTATCAACGCTGCTGACGTACAAGGTACAGGCCGTGGCGGTCGCATCACTAAAGAAGATGTGGCCAACCATCAAGCGAAACCAGCGGCTGCGCCTTTAACTGCAGCAGTAGGCGAGCGTATCGAGAAACGTGTTCCTATGACGCGTTTACGTAAGCGTGTAGCTGAACGTTTACTTGCAGCGACTCAAGAAACTGCAATGTTGACGACGTTTAACGAAGTGAACATGAAACCAATCATGGAAATGCGTAAGCAATATAAAGACGCATTTGAAAAACGCCACGGTGCGCGTCTTGGCTTCATGTCATTCTTCGTAAAAGCTGCGACTGAAGCGCTAAAACGCTACCCAGCAGTAAACGCATCAATTGATGGCGACGATATCGTTTATCACGGTTACTATGACATCGGTGTAGCTGTATCTTCTGACCGTGGTCTGGTGGTTCCTGTATTACGTGATACAGACCGTATGAACTACGCTGAAGTTGAATCTGGCATTGGTGCTTATGCTGCGAAAGCACGTGAAGGTAAACTTGCGATTGAAGACATGACTGGCGGTACATTCACCATTACTAACGGTGGTACTTTCGGTTCACTGCTGTCTACGCCAATTCTGAATACACCACAAACTGCTATTCTAGGTATGCACAAAATCCAGGAACGTCCTATGGCAGTCAATGGTCAGGTTGAAATCTTGCCAATGATGTATTTAGCGCTGTCTTATGACCACCGTTTAATCGATGGTAAAGAAGCGGTAGGTTTCCTTGTAACAATCAAAGAATTGTTAGAAGAGCCAGCTAAACTTATCCTTGACTTATAATTTATTAATTAAAAATCTCTCCTAACCCCTCTAAAAAGAGGGGAAAGGTTCCCCCTTGAGCAAAAGGGGGAATTTAGAGAGATTGATTGGAGATAAAAATGTCTCAACAATTTGATTTAGTTGTTATTGGCGGTGGTCCAGGCGGTTATGAAGCAGCCATTCGTGCGGCTCAGCTTGGTTTTAAAGTGGCATGTATCGAAAAACGCATCCACAAAGGTAAACCATCTTTAGGTGGTACCTGCTTAAACGTGGGCTGTATCCCGTCTAAAGCACTGCTTGATTCTTCACACCGTTATGAAGATACCGTTCATCACCTGGCTGATCATGGTATTACGACAGGTGAAGTAAACTTTGACCTGTCTAAATTACTGGCACGTAAAGACAAGATTGTTGACCAGTTGACTGGCGGTATTGACCAGTTGCTGAAAGGCAATGGCATCGAATGGTTAAAAGGTACTGGTAAATTACTGGCGGGTAAGAAAGTTGAGTTTGTTCCTCACGAAGGTGAAACTCAGGTTCTAGAGCCAAAATATGTAATTCTTGCGTCTGGTTCTGTACCAGTGAACATTCCGGTAGCTCCTGTTGATCAAGACATTATTGTTGATTCTACTGGCGCGCTTGAGTTCCCTGAAGTACCGAAGCGTTTAGGCGTGATTGGTGCCGGCGTGATCGGTCTGGAGCTTGGTTCAGTATGGCGTCGTCTAGGTGCTGAAGTTGTTGTATTTGAAGCAATGGATGCCTTCTTGCCAATGGCGGATAAAGCGCTGGCAAAAGACTACCAGAAACTGCTGACCAAACAGGGTCTGGATATTCGTGTAGGCGCGAAAGTGTCTGGCACTGAAGTCAACGGTCGTGAAGTGACTGTAAAATACACCCAAGGCGGCGAAGAGAAAGAACAGACTTTCGACAAGCTGATCGTGTGTGTGGGTCGTCGTGCGTATGCTGAAGGCTTACTGGCTGATGACTGCGGTATCAAACTGACTGAACGTGGTCTGGTTGAAGTGAACGACTGGTGTGCGACTTCTGTTGAAGGCGTATATGCAATTGGTGACTTGGTACGCGGTCCAATGCTGGCACACAAGGCCATGGAAGAAGGCGTAATGGCAGTTGAACGTATTCACGGTCATGCTGCTCAAGTGAACTATGACACCATCATCTCTGTCATCTATACACACCCTGAAGCGGCGTGGGTAGGTTTAACAGAAGAGCAGGCCAAAGAAAAAGGTCATGAAGTGAAAACCGGTCAATTCGGTTTCGCAGTCAACGGCCGTGCTTTAGCTGCCGGTGAAGGTGCAGGTTTCGTGAAGTTTGTTGCTGATGCTAAAACAGACCGTTTACTGGGTATGCACGTGATTGGGCCTGCGGCGTCTGATATTGTTCACCAAGGTATGATCGCGCTTGAATTTGTATCTTCAGTTGAGGATTTACAATTAATGACATTCGGTCACCCAACCTTCTCTGAGGTGGTGCACGAAGCAGCACTGGCCGTCGATGGACGTGCCATCCACGCAATTCAGCGTAAGCGTAAATAAATAAAAAAAGAGCGGTTTCGACCGCTCTTTTTCATTTGGTGGTTGTTTTTGTTTGAATAATCATCTAAAACTAAAACGATAAAACTGTATAAATGTTAATACTCACGACGATGGATGTTGGAGTTTTAGCGAGTCATAAAAAAACGTGAAAAGTAGTAAAAGGTAAATAAATGAATCTACATGAGTACCAAGCCAAAGCGCTATTAAAAAAATATGGTATGCCGGTGCAGGAAGGTCTGCTTGCAACCAATGCAGATGAAGCAGTACAGGCATTTGAACAGCTCGGTGGCAAATTCGCTGTCATGAAAGCCCAGGTGCATGCGGGTGGCCGTGGTAAGGCGGGTGGTGTGAAAGTGGTGAAATCGGCTGAAGGAGCGGCAGAGTATGCCAATCAGCTGATCGGTACTCGACTGGTCACTTATCAGACCGATGCCAATGGCCAGCCGGTGAACAGTATTCTGGTGGCCCAGGATGTCTATCCGGTAGAGCGCGAATTATATTTGGGTGCCGTGGTTGATCGTTCTAGCCGTCGCGTGACCTTTATGGCCTCAACCGAAGGTGGGGTCGAAATTGAAAAAGTCGCAGAAGAAACCCCAGAAAAAATTATTAAAGTCGAAGTTGATCCACTAGTCGGCTTATTGCCATTTCAGGCACGTGAAGTTGCGTTTGCCCTGAACTTAAAAGATGGACAAATCAACCAGTTTGTTAAAATCATGACTGCGGCGTATCAGGCCTTTATTGAAAATGATTTTGCCCTGTTTGAAATTAACCCGCTGTCTGTACGTGAAAACGGCGAAATTTTATGTGTCGATGCCAAAGTTGGCATTGATTCCAATGCGCTGTACCGTTTGCCGGAAGTGGCGGCACTGCGTGACAAGAGCCAGGAAAATGAGCGCGAACTGAAAGCCTCTGAGTTCGATCTGAACTATGTAGCGCTAGAAGGCAATATTGGCTGTATGGTCAATGGTGCCGGTCTTGCCATGGCAACCATGGACATCATCAAATTGTATGGTGGTCAACCGGCCAACTTCCTTGATGTCGGTGGCGGTGCAACCAAAGAGCGCGTGATTGAAGCATTTAAAATTATTCTGGCCGACAATTCGGTTCAGGGAGTATTAATCAATATTTTTGGTGGGATTGTACGTTGTGACATGATTGCGGAAGCGATTATTGCAGCAGTTCAGGAAGTCAATGTCAGCGTGCCGGTGGTGGTACGTCTGGAAGGAAACAATGCTGAGCTGGGGGCTAAATTACTGGATGAATCTGGCCTGACCTTAATTTCTGCAAATGGCCTGGCCGATGCTGCAGAAAAAATTGTTGCTGCGGTAAAAGCTTAAGGAGATGCATCATGAGCGTATTAGTAAATAAAGACACAAAAGTATTGGTTCAGGGCTTCACCGGTAAAAACGGAACCTTCCATTCGGCCCAGGCGCTGGATTATGGCACGCGTGTTGTCGGCGGTGTAACTCCAGGTAAAGGTGGTCAAACCCATTTAGACCTGCCAGTATTTAACACCATGAAGCAGGCGGTCCGTGAAACTCAGGCTGACGCTTCGGTGATTTATGTACCCGCACCTTTTGTACTGGACTCGATTGTTGAAGCGGTCGATGCCGGTATTGAACTGATTGTGGTAATTACTGAAGGTGTACCGACCCTAGATATGCTAAAAGCCAAACGCTATCTGGAAACCAATGGTAATGGTACACGCCTGATTGGCCCGAACTGTCCGGGTATTATCACCCCGGGCGAATGTAAGATCGGGATTATGCCAGGTCATATTCATCAGCCAGGGAAAATCGGGATTATCTCGCGTTCAGGAACGCTGACTTATGAAGCGGTTGCGCAAACCACCAAATTGGGTCTGGGCCAGTCGACCTGTATCGGCATCGGCGGTGATCCGATTCCGGGCATGAACCAGATTGACTGTCTGAAGCTGTTCCAGGACGATCCTCAAACTGAAGCCATTATCATGATTGGTGAGATTGGCGGCACAGCCGAAGAAGAAGCAGCCGAATACATTCAGGCGCATGTGACCAAGCCTGTGGTGGGCTATATTGCCGGTGTAACCGCACCAAAAGGCAAACGCATGGGCCATGCTGGCGCGATTATTTCTGGTGGTAAAGGAACCGCAGAGGAGAAATTTGCTGCCTTTGAACGTGCCGGAATGGCTTATACCCGTAGCCCGGCCGAGCTCGGTTCAACCATGCTGAAAGTATTGCAGGCCAAAGGTTTGGTGTAAAACCTACCTGACTAAAAAACCCCAGTTCTTGGGGTTTTTTATGGCAAAGAACATAGATAATGATGACGCTTCTATTGAGGAAAAAGTAAAGCATACAAAACAAATAAAATGATTGTTTTAGTAATTGTGATTTACATCGCACTTTAATAGATTATCGAGCAATAATTATCAGAAACTTGAGAATTTATATGATCAAAATAACAACGATCATGCCGATTCAGTGTCTGTCGCTTTGCTCTTTTTTATTTTTTTCTTCTGCTCATGCCAATACGCTTGATCAGCAACGTGAGCACGCGGTGGAGATGGTTCGGTCCGGGCAGGTGGTCTCTGGACTCAATCGCTTGCAGGCGTTATTAGCTCAATTTCCCACAGATCAAAAGTTAATTGCGGATTATCTAGTTTTGGCCTATGGTCAGCCTGTGGTACATCCACAGGATTTATACCGCCTAACGCAGCAGATTCAACCTAAAACCTTTCCTGCCTATGCCCAGGTCAGCGCTATCAAGGTGCTCCGTGATGCCAAGCAGTACGCTCAGGCCAAAGCGTATCTGGCCCGGTTTCAGCCTTTAAATACCCAGGCCAGCGGCAAAGTCTGGCACGCGGTACTGGAAGCCGAGTCGGGTCAGGCAGCAGCCGCTAAAACGTTGCTGAAAAACCTGCAATGGCAACAGCTTAGTGCCGATGAACTGAGTTTATTGTCTTATACCTATCGTATCCTGAATATGCCGGTACAAGCCTTGCAGGCAGCCGAAGCCGGATTAAAAAAGCAAAGCAGCATTGCAGGCCATGAACAATATGTACTGTCGCTGATGCTTAATGGCAAGCATCATGCAGCAGAGAACTATCTGCTGCAACAACAGTTAGCACAGAGCCATACTCGTTTATTATTGCAAGTCAAACAGCACCAGTTTTCTACCCGGATTCAGAATGCAGTACAGGCCTATAAAACGGCACAACTGCGCAGTGAATATGCAACAGCCTATACCGAGCTGGATGCGGTACTGGCCGATATGGCTGCACATGAACCACAGGTGGCAGCTGACGCCGAACTGCAGCGCGCATTCTATGCCGATTATCTGTATGCCTTGGGACAGCGTAAGCGTCATCAGCAGGTCTTGAAAATTGTGCAACAGCAGCATCAGCCAATTGCAAACTGGCCGGCTTATGTACGCCATGCCATTGCCGATGCCTATCTGGCCACCCGACAACCGGAACTGGCTGAACCGGTGTATTTAAGCCTGTTTCAGGAAAAGAACTATGCAGACTATACGGTGTATGCCGGTTTGTATTATGCCTATATCGAACAGGAAAAATTCAAGCAGGCTGATCAGCTGATTCAGGACATGGACCGTCAGTTACCGCGTTATCGTTATAGCGAGGCCAAAGGCGTGGACCGCAGTACCCATGAAGACCGGGAGCAGTATCTGGCTTTAAAAGGGCTGAACTATGCCTACCGCAACGAACATGCCAAAGCCGAGCAGTATTTTGAAACCCTGGTTTCAATTGCACCGAATAATCTGGCCTATCAGAACAATCTGGCACAAATTCAGCGCTGGCGTGAAAAACCACTGACTTCCCAACAAACGCTGGAGCAGTGGAATGGCCTGGATCAGGTCAGTCAAATCACCCAGATTAACCAGATGCAAAATGCCCAAGCCCTGTATGATATTAGGGGCTGGCGTCAGCTGAATCAGGCCTTGTTACAGACGGCTGCAGATGATACCGGTGTGCAATTAAGCCGCAAAGAATTAAAGGATCGCGATCATTTCAGCATTCAGCATGAAAGTTATTTTTCTGAAAGTCGTTCCGATCAGGAACAGTTGCTGAACCGTTTAAAAGGTTCAGAAGAGCGTACCCATTGGACCCGTCTTAACAGCCCGTGGCTAAATGAGCATTATCAGGTTTTTATTGACCATCAGCATCGGCAGGGGCGTTATGAAGATGGCACCCTGGATGATCCGCGTTTAGGTCTGGGTGTGGCCTGGTCCAAAGATCGCAAGTATGCCAGCCTGTTGCTGTCTCAATCTTTAGATGAAGACCGTGTAGGTGCTGCACTGGACTGGTCGCACTGGTTAAATGACCATTGGCAATATCATCTGGCGGTGAATACCCAGGCCGATATTCCGTTGCAGGCAGTGGCCAAAGCACATGAAGGACAGTCGTATCGGGCTGGCCTCAACTGGCAGGCCAACGAGTCGCGTAAAGCCGGTGCACAATTTCAATTGACCGATATTGATGATGGCAACACCCGTCAGGAATATCAGGCCTATTTTAGCCAGCAGTTTTATCAGGCCCCGCATCATCTGAGTCGTGCCACGCTCAGCGGCTATTATGGAAAAAATAAGCCCGTCGCCGTGGATTATTTTAATCCTGAATCCAGCCATAGTTTAGAGCTGAAACTGGAACATGACTGGATGACCTGGCGTCGTTATGAGCAACATTTTAATCAGCATTTTGAACTGACGCTGGGCACATTTGGACAGAAAGATTATTCCAATGAGCCGATATATAACCTGTTTTATCGCCATGACTGGCGTGTGTCACGAACCTGGAAACTGCACTATGGCATTGGTTGGGGCAGCCATCCGTACGATGGCAAAACAGAAGAAAAAACCTATGCAGTATTCGGCTTTGAAGGACGATTCTAATGCAAATGAAACCCGCTTTACTCCTGAGTGCCTGTATCGCTGCATGTGTTTATTCTCCTTTGACCGTGCAGGCCGAGACCAGCACAGCGCCAGCAGCAACTACAGCGCCGCTTGATGCGCAGGCCTATGAATTTGTTACCTTAACTTTTCATGATGTGCGTGATGACGTTGCCAAACAGGGTGACCGTGATCTATACGCCATCAGCACCCATAACTTTGCCCAGTTCCTGCAATGGATCAGGGAACATGGCTGGCAGCCTATTCGGTTAGAAGATGTCTGGCAGGCCCGTCAGCATAAGACAGCCTTACCGGAAAAAGCAGTATTAATAACTATTGATGATGGCGCACTCAGCAACTATAGCCATATTTTCCCCTTATTAAAACTGCATCAGGTTCCGGCTGTTTTTGCTATTCCGACCAGCTGGATTAATGGTAATACCAAAGATGCCTATGAAGCCTATGGGGAGGGCAACCTGATGAACTGGCCGCAGATGCGTGAAATGCAGCAATCCGGTCTGGTCGAGTTTGCCTCACACAGTGATGACCTGCATCACGGGATTATTGCCAATCCGCAGCTAAACCAGCAGCCGGCCGCGATTACCCGTGAATATTTCCCGGCCCAGCAGCGTTATGAATCTGATCGCGCCTATGCGACGCGGGTGGTGAAAGATTTACGTCAATCGAAGCAGATTCTAGATCGCGAATTAGGAATTAATACCCGTGCTATTTTCTGGCCGTATGGTGCGGTGACCAAGGAAACTGAAGCGCTGGCCCGTGAAGCCGGTCTACCAATGTCGTTTAGTCTGGGCAGCGTACTGACATTGGCTGATGCCGATACCACCTATCAGCGTGCCCTGATTACGGAAAACCCATCACCTGAAGAAGTGTTTGGTGAAATCAAAGACTTCTTAATGAATAGCCGGGCGCCGCATAAGCAGCGCAAAAGTTTATTACGCATTAACCTGGCAGATCTGGCGGGGAGCAATATCACCGCATCAGAAGCACATCTGAGTCAGCTGCTTAATCAGGTTAATGCCTTTCAATCCAATACACTGGTTTTGAATGCGGTGGCCGATCAGAATGCCGATGGTAAAATTGATGTGGCTTATTTTCCGAATCGAAGCTTGCCAGTGGCTCAGGATTTGCTGAACCGGGTGGTATGGCAGGCCCGGACCCGGATTGCTAATCGGGTATATGCAGAAATGCCGCTGAGTCTGGAAACCCGGCAAGGTTATGATCTGGCAGAATTGACCGCAGATCTGGTGAAAAACAACAGCTCGATTGAAGGGCTGATGATTGAAACCGGCGATGCGTTACATTGCGCCGTATTTCAGGCCGAATGGAATGCAAGCTGTCAGGCACAGCTGCAACAGGTATTGAGCATCAAGAACCGGACCAAAAGCCAGGGTAAATACTATGCCAATATCAGTAACAACTATCAGACTGCATTAAAGCTGGAGATTCAGAATCAGCCACTTGACGGACTGAAAAAACTGCTGCAGCAACTGCCGGATCATGCCGATTTCCTGTATCTGGCTGTCGATCCATTGGCATCACCCCAAGCCATCAAACATCTGCATCAGGCTTTAAACCAGTTAAATGAGCGGGAAAAGCAGCATTTGATGATTAACTTGCAGATTAATCCGGACAGCACTGCAACAGACTGGCGACATTATCAGCAGATATATCAGCAGCTGAGACGTCAGGGCATTCAAAAAATTGGTATTGATAATTATCAGCCGATCCATGGGCAGGCCGTGCATCAGCACCTGTACCGGGCGTTGAGCCTGAATACAAGTCCGCTGAGTTATCGTGATCCCTATGTCCTGGAACAGGGAGAGCCGCAATGATGGAAGTGTTCTGGAAATTGAGTTTTAACGATTTTTATTTTGGTTTTGCATTTTTATATCCCTTGCTGATGGCCTGGCTGTGGATTGCAGGCGGGATCTGGTTTTATTTTAAACGGGAATACCGTCAGGATCATTTCCCTGAACCGAGCGATGAAGGCTGCAGTATTATCATTCCTTGCTTCAATGAAGAAGAGCAGGTCAGACGTACCATCAAGTTTGCCATGCAAAGCCAGTATCCGGAATTTGAAGTGATTGCAGTCAATGATGGCAGTCAGGACCGGACTGCAGCAATTCTGGATGAGCTGGCCACGCAATATCCAAAGCTACGGGTGGTCCATCTGGCTGAAAACCAGGGCAAAGCCTATGCCTTAAGAGCCGGGGCAATGGTTAGTCGCTATGAATTTCTGGTCTGTATTGATGGTGATGCGCTGCTGCATCCACACGCAGTATTCTGGATGATGCATCAGCTGACCAGCTTTCCGCGTGTCGGGGCGGTTACCGGTAATCCACGGATTATTAACCGTTCCAGCGTGCTCGGTAAAATTCAGGTCGGTGAATTCTCTTCAATTATTGGATTGATTAAACGCGCGCAGCGTACCTATGGCCGGATTTTTACCGTATCAGGTGCGATTGCCGGTTTTCGTAAAACTGCGCTGGACCGGATTGGCTACTGGCGTGATGACATGATTACTGAAGATATTGATGTTTCGTGGCGTTTGCAGTTCGACCACTGGGATTTGCAGTATGTGCCCAAAGCCCTGTGTTATATCTATATGCCGGAAACCTTCAAAGGGTTATGGAAACAGCGCTTACGCTGGGCACAAGGCGGGATTGAAGTGCTGATTGCCTATGTGCCAAAACTGTTTAAATGGCGCCTTAGACGGATGTGGCCGATTGTGATTGAATCGATCATCAGCGTGCTATGGGCCTATGTGATTATGGGCATCTTTGTGCTGTATTTTTATGGGCTGTTTTTCCCCTTGCCGGGCGAGTGGGCAATTCAATCGATTCTGCCGCAGTGGTACGGGGTGATTTTGGGCCTGACCTGTTTGCTGCAGTTTCTGGTCAGCTTAATGATCGATCATCAATATGATAAAAACCGTACCTTGAGAACCTATTTCTGGGTGATCTGGTATCCGCTGTTTTTCTGGCTGATTACCGCGCTGACCACGGTGGTGTCTGTACCAAAAACTTTGCTGAAAAAGCAGAAACGGGCACGCTGGGTCAGTCCGGACCGTGGTTTTACCAAGGAGCACGAGCATGGCTAAATTTAAAATGATTGAGGATGAAGCTCAGCTGGAGCTGCCGGAATATATTGATGAGCCGCGCTATGTACGCAACAAGGCCGCAGGCTATGGACTATTCTTTCTGGGCTGGTTGGCCTGGATCTGGTTATTCCTGCCTCTGATCACCGTATTGTTGTGGCTGTTTCAGGGCTATACCGTGTATGAGCAGCTGTTTGTGATGTCGGCACCGCAAAGCTCGTTCAGCCTGTTTTATCTGGGGCTGGCGATTATGGTGTTTATTCTGATTCTGCTGATCTGGGCTGTGTATAACTGGTTACGTTTTCGTGATAATGAGCGCCGGGCTTTTCCGGAGCATATTCAGACTGAGCAGCTGGCGGAAAGTTTTCAGGTCGACACAACTGAAATGGCACATTTGCAGCAGGCTAAAAATTTGACCTTACATTATGATGAAGATGGACAGCTGGAAAAATTTGAAGTTCATCAGCCGTTATCTTCATAGTTGAGTATTGAAAAACAGCCATAAAAAACGCAGCCTTAGCTGCGTTTTTTTATTCACCTTATTTAAGTTGATGAAGTTTCCTGATTGATTTTCGGCTGAGATTTCAGGCTTTGGGTCAGACCGTTAATATCACCACCGTGAATACCCAATTCACTCATCAGGCTGTCAATTAACGGCGCTTGCGAGCGATAGCGCAGGGCACTGTTCACCACCTGATCGGACAAGGCCACCTGACCATGACCGTGTTCGCTGCCATCGACATGCGCGCTGCCCATACCGTTTAAACCATTGACGTGCAAAATCTTGATGTCATCAATATTTTCTATTGGCTTGACGCTTTCACGGATAATTTCTGGCAGGTATTTCAGCATGGCCAGACGTACCTGCATCTCCACCTGTTCCGTCGACAGGATGTTATTGGCTTCGTTGACCGCACGGGTACCTTCAGCATCAACCTGATACTGTTTTTCCATCGCTTGTGCCAGCAGGACTTTGGCATCGGCTTCACCACGCGCTTTTAAACGCAGCTGTTCTGCATTGGCTTCTGCGGTAATCCGCACCGCTTCCGCTTCATCGACCGCCGCCTGTTTGCCGGCTTCAGCAGCAACGGTAATGGCAATCGCATCTTTTTCAGCGGCCTGCTTGGCAGCCACCAGCTCGACTGCCTTGGCACGTTCTGCGCGCTGGGTTTCACGTACGGTAATCACTTCTTCTTCTGCTTTTACCGCTTGAGCACGGGCTAAATCGGCCTGCGCTTTGGCTTCAGATTCGGCACGGGATTTTTCCGCAATGGCAATGGCGCGGTCCTGTTCGGCCAGCTCAATGGTTTTCTTCTGTTCTACCTGGGCTTTTTGGACTAGCTGTTCTTTTAAAATATTTTCATTGGCGACATCACGTGCTGAGCCAATCCGTTTCAGTTCAATTTCACGTTCAGCAGCAATTCGGGCTTCTTCCGCTTCACGTTTTTTAGCTGCTTCCTGCGCTGCAATTTCAGCCAACTGTTCAGCACGGCGTACTGAAATTTCACGTTCTTGCTGTAACTTGGCATATTCTTCTTCACGTAGAATTTGCAGGCGCGCCTGTTCGGCTTCCAGGTTTTTGGCTTTAATGGCTAAGTCGGCATCCTGTTCAATGTCGTTACGTTTACGACGACGGTCTTCAATGGTTTCGGTCAGTTTGGTCAGACCTTCGGCATCGAAAGCATTTTGCGGGTTAAAGTAGCGGAAACTGGTCTGATCCAGTCCGGTTAAAGATACAGTTTCCAGTTCCAGACCGTTTTTAAACAGATCTTCCGACACCACCTGCTGTACTTTCTGTACGAAGTCGACGCGTTTTTCATGCAGTTCTTCCATCGCCATTTCTGCGGCTACGGCACGTAAAGAATCGACAAATTTACCTTCGACCAGATTTTTTAATTCATTCGGGGACATGGTTTTTTGCCCCAGCGTTTGTGCTGCGGTGGCAATAGATTCAGCGGTCGGTTTAACCCGCACATAAAATTCGGCCATGACATCGACACGCATACGGTCGCGGGTAATCAGGGCCTGATCTTCAGCACGGCGCACTTCCAGACGCAGGGTATTCATATTGACCGGAATAATTTCATGCAGCACCGGTAACACAATCGCCCCCCCGCCGAGAATGACATGCTCACCGCCAAAACCGGTACGCACAAAGGAAATTTCCTTGCTAGAGCGGCGATACAGGCGGGCCAGGATTAAACCAATCACAAATAAGGCCAGGAAAATAATTCCGGCAATAATCAAGACGTTATACATATTTGAACTTAACATTGTTATCTCTTGTGTTTTTCAGTTGTTAATTTAAATGCATGGCATAAAAGCCAATTTTGGTTCTCCCCGTTAAAATTACGGATTGACCCTGTTGAAAACTTTCGTCCTGTTCCGGTTCTACCAGAATATAGTGGGTCAGACCATGCTGATCCTGCACTTTGGCTTCTGCCGGAGAATTGGGAGTAGCCACACCTAAAATAATGGTGGCTGTGCGGCCAATCAGCTCGTCACTATAAATGGCGGTGGTTTCATCTTGCGGTAAAATGCGGGCAATCAGCATGGCGCTATAACGCACCAGGGGCATGCTCAGAAACAGACAGGCCGGTGCCATTATCCAGGCTGTAATATATTGACCGATCCATTGAAACAGCACTGATTGTAAAATCAGGCCAGACAAACCATATAAGGTCAGGAAAATAATCAGCCAGATCAGCAGCGGTACCCGGCCAATGTACAGCCAGTCCAGAAACTGGACCAACAGGCCACTAGAACCATCAATATTCACTTCTACATCTTTATGCGGAATTAAGTCATCCGGCAGAAACTGGTCCAGAATGCCCTGACTGCCGCCACCGGCCAGTAACAGAAACACTTCCAGCAGGGCAAAGAAAAACAGCAGGCAGATACAGACACTAAAAATCAGATTGGAAGGGTGAGTGAGCAAATCCCACATAACTGAATACTCTATTGTTCTGTTGTGTTTAAATTATTGATATTCATAATATATATTATTATTGAATGCGCCTAGCATAGCATTAGGCCGCGTTTTTGTCTAAAAAACCTGCATATTTTAGGCAAAAAATACGCAATGATTGGGGTGATCATTGCGTAGAACAACGAATCTGCTTGCACAGTTTCGGTAAAGGAGAAATGTTATGAATTAGGATTGCTCCTAGAACATGTGACTAGAATACGCCGGCGTTGGGCTGGGTTCAGCAGCGTTCAGGTAAATTCATGTTAAAGATTGTTGCTTCTATAAAAATTGTGTGACATTTCTCTCCATATTTTCTCCATCATTGTAAACGTGGCATAAAAAAGCCTTTCGCGAGGAAAGGCTTTTCAAGATCAGCATGGGGGGTTAGAAGCGGAACACCCCTAAACCGGCTTTAACTTCATCTAAAGTGGCTTGAGTAATATCACGGCACTTATCGGTACCGGTTTTTAAGATATCCATGATGTAATCTGGATCTTTGGCCAGTTCTAAACGGCGTTCACGGATTGGACCAATCAGCTCTTTTAAAATGCCTTCCAGACGTTTTTTCACGGTACCATCACCCAGACCACCACGGCGATAATGGGCTTTTAATTCTTCCAGTTCTTCTTTGTTCGGATCGAAAGCATCTAGGTAGGTAAATACCACGTTGCCTTCAACCTGGCCCGGATCTTCAATGCGGAGGTGGTTCGGGTCGGTGTACATGGCATTTACTGCTTTTTTAATGTCTTTGTCAGTAGCATCGAGCACAATGGTGTTGCCCAATGATTTTGACATTTTGGCTTTACCATCAAAACCAGGTAAACGGCCAACATTCGACAGCAGTGCTTTACATTCAGGCAGCAGGTCCTGACCTACCTGACGGTTAATGCGGCGTACAATTTCGTTGGTCTGTTCGATCATAGGAATCTGATCTTCACCCACGGGCACTACAGTCGCTTTAAACGCGGTAATATCGGCCGCTTGGGCAACCGGATAGCAAAGGAAACCGGCTGGAATATCACGTTCAAAACCGCGCATCTGAATTTCAGATTTAATGGTCGGGTTGCGTTCTAAACGTGCCACAGTGACAAAGTTTAAATACAGCATGGTCAGTTCATTTAATGCCGGCAGGCAAGACTGAACACAAATGGTGGTTTTGGTCGGGTCAATGCCCACCGCCAGGTAATCGGTTGCCACTTCAATAATATTGCGACGTACTTTTTCAAAGTTGTCGGCGTTATCAGTCAGGGCTTGAGCATCGGCAAGTAAAAGATGTTGATGGTGAGAATCCTGTAAACCTACACGTGAACGTAAAGAACCTACAAAATGACCGAGGTGAAGTTGTCCGGTTGGACGGTCGCCAGTCAAAATAACAGGACGATTATCTTGATTACTCATTATCTCTTCCAAGTCGTTGTTACGACATTTCTATACCGATGATTGGGCTACATTGTACGGCATAATATTTTTGAATGTCACGGGATAAGCCGAACAGAATCAACAATTGTCTGGAAATTTTAAAGATTTATTAATGAAGTAAATACAGAGTTTTGGAAGATTTCTCCTTAGAATAAGCCTAGAACACGATAAGGATAAAAATTATGGCGAGTAGCTTATTACTATTATTAGATGATATTGCCACTGTTTTAGATGATGTGGCGGTCATGAGTAAAATGGCCGCAAAGAAAACGGCCGGTGTACTCGGTGATGATCTGGCCCTGAATGCCCAGCAGGTCAGCGGTGTACGTTCGGAGCGGGAACTGCCGGTGGTCTGGCGCGTGGCCAAAGGTTCTTTTGTCAATAAACTGATTCTGGTGCCTCTAGCTCTACTGATTAGCGTGGTGGCGCCGTGGCTGATTAACCCGTTACTGGTCGTGGGCGGTTTATTCTTATGTTATGAAGGGGTTGAAAAAGTCCTGCATTCCTTGCACAAAAAAAAAGCCAAAACCGCTGAAGAAGCGCAGCAGGAATTAATTAAAACCGAAACCGATCTGGCTACATTTGAAACTGAAAAAATCAAAGGGGCAGTCCGGACCGACTTTATTCTCTCGGCAGAGATTATTGTCATTTCATTAGGGACGGTGGCTACCGCGGCCTTTGGCGTAAAAGTGACAGTGCTGAGTATTATTGCCATCGCCATGACCATTGGTGTTTATGGACTGGTGGCATTTATTGTCAAGATTGATGATATTGGGCTGCATCTTTCGGAACAGGCTTCCAACTTTAAACAGTCGGTCGGGCGCGGCTTGTTGGCCTTTGCGCCAATCTTGATGAAAATCCTGTCGATTGTCGGGACTCTGGCTATGTTCCTGGTGGGTGGCGGGATTATCAATCACGCTATTCCACTGGTACATCACTTTACCGAAGACAGTGTGGAATATGTGCAGGAGATTCCGAATATCGGCAGTATTTTTGGTGCACTCACCCCAACCTTGATCAATTTTGCTGTGGGCTTTATTGCCGGTTTGATTGTGGTGGCGCTAATTGGTCTGGTGAAAAAGGTCTGGCCGCGTTCCAAAGCCTCTTAAACTATGTAAAATTCTAGCCAAGAGATAAAGATAATAAGGAGATTGCTATGCGTTGGAAAGGTCGTCGCGTCAGTAGCAATGTAGAAGATCGTCGCGGTGGTGGCGGTGCCAAAGCCGGCGGAATCAGTATTCTGGGTCTGGTGGTGGCTTTTGTGGCCTGGAAGTTTTTTGGGGTCGACCCGCAAACAGCCTATCAGGCCACCAAACAGGTGACCAATCAGGGGCAGAGCGCGGAAACACGAGGTCTGGAAAATCCGACGCCGGAGCAGCAGGAATCGATGGAGTTTATTGGCACTATTCTGGCCGATACCGAAGATACCTGGACGCAGGTGTTTGCCCAGCAGCTGAACCAGCAATATGTGCCACCCAAACTGGTGATGTTTAATGGCGCGGTCAGTTCCGCCTGTGGCAATGCCAGCGCTGCCATGGGACCGTTTTATTGCCCGGCCGATCAGAAAGTCTATTTAGATACTGGTTTCTTTAAAGATATGCGCACCCAGATGGGAATTTCCGGCGAGCAGAACCAGACCGAATTATCGCGTCAGGATCAGGCTGGAGATTTTGCCCAGGCCTATGTGATTGCGCATGAAGTTGGCCATCATATTCAGACCATTCTGGGGATTTCCGGACAGGTACAGCAGATGCGTCAGCGTGCCAGTCAGGTCGAAGGCAACCAGTTATCGGTTCGTCAGGAACTCCAGGCCGATTGTCTGGCCGGTGTCTGGGCGCATCATAACCATCAGCGTACTCAATTCCTGGAACAGGGCGATGTACAGGAAGCGATGGATGCCGCACATAAAATTGGTGATGACTATTTGCAGAAACGTTCGAGTGGACAAGTAGTGCCGGATAGCTTTACCCATGGTACCAGTGCCCAGCGCGTGCAATGGTTTAATACTGGTCTGAAGTCGGGCAATATGAATGATTGCGATACCTTTGGACAAGCCATCTAAAGCGTTGCATCCGCTTTTTAACTCAAGGTGAATACAGGAGGATGTGCAACTGCATGTCCTCTAGTTTTTTAAGCCTAGCTTTTCTAACCAGCACAGCTTTTCATCCCAATAGATTTCAACACTCTAAGATTCTTTTTATGTCTATTCCAGCACGTCCCAGTCAGGAGTTGGCCGCTTATATCACCGCGGTGATTGCCCAGATTCCACCTGGTAAAGTTGCCACCTATGGTCAGATTGCAAAACTGGCCGGTTTGCCGAAACATGCGCGTCTGGTGGGTTATGTACTGAAACATCTGGCACCGGGGCATGTGTTGCCATGGCATCGGGTGCTAAATGCGCAAGGGAAAATTAGCCTAAGCAAAATCAATGTGCAGGGTGAAAATATACAGGCGTTAAAACTGATACAGGAGGGTGTAGTGGTCCTGAATAACAAGGTGAGCTTAAAGCAGTATCAATGGCAGCCCTAAAAATAAAAAATTCCCCATACCCGCAGGTACAGGGAATTTTCTGGAGGAAAGATTAACGTACGATGAGTACAGGAACATTACCTTCGCCCAGTACGCTTTGCGCGACGCTACCGAGGAATAACTTTTTCAAACCGGTACGGCCATGAGAACCCATCACAATCAGGTCTGCATTCATTTCAGTTGCAGCACGTGCAATTTCACGATGAATCACTTGACCTTCAAGCAGACGAGACTCAACTGCTACACCTTGTTCCTGGAATTTTGCTTTGGCTTCATCCAGTGTTTTGAGAATAGACACACGCGCACGTTCAATCAGGTCATTGGTCTGGCCTGCTGAAATGTATTCTGATGCAATATATGGATCGAGTGTTAACACCTGTGCAACGGTTACTTTACTGCCGAAAGCTTTGGCAAGCTCGACTGCTTTGGCAACTGCTGCGTAAGAAGTTTCAGAACCGTCCACTGGAACTAAAATGTGTTGAAATGCCATCGTTATTTCTCCTTATTGTGTCATTCAACAATAAAAAATTGAGGGAACACTTTCTATTGCCTTAATCTTATCTTAGCGCTTATTTTTAAATAATAAAACCCAGTAATTTCATAGGGATAATTATTTTCTTAAGGAAGTTTAAGCCTTTCTAATTTAACATGTTTTTGAGTAATTAATCAGCAGTTTACACTAAAGTTGAAGGCTTATTTCATTAAGTCTGGCTTTAGAATGTGTTTAGCTCAGGTTTTTTGAGTTTTAATATCGATTAGATGAAAGTTTTGACCTGATGCTTGGCCTAAGCAAAAGTCCAAGGGAATAATCAGCAGTCTTTGAAATAATCAACCAAAGCAGCAACATCCTCCGTCTGCAACTGTTCCCGCATCTTTAAAAACTGCTTTTCATCCATCTCGTAAATTTTAAGGGAAAGCAGTTTTTCGATATCTTCTTGTGGAAAGCGATATTTAATAATTTTGGCAGGAACTCCTCCCACCACGGCATAAGGTGGAACGTCTTTTGTTACGACCGCACCAGTTGCCACAATTGCACCTTCACCCAGCGTCACGCCTTGCATAATCATGGCACGTGAGCCAATCCAGCAACCATCACCAATAACAGTATCGCCAGCAGGTACAAAACTGCGCGTATCAAACGGAAAGGCAGAAATCCAGTCAGTTCGGTGTAACTGATTACCGCCCATCATAATCACGCATTCCGCCCCAAAACACACGAAATTGCCAATATAAAGCTGATCAATTGGCTTCTCAGGCGTAGAAGGCTTGTCATGCAAATAACGCACAACACAACGCTCAAAACCCTGATCCCAATAAGCAGAATAATAAGAATAGTTTCCCTTAATGTGAATATTAGGGTTTTTCATAGTTTTAGAAATAAATTCGAATTCACACCAATGCTTAACAGGGGAATTAATTAAGGGTTCAGCCATAAGAGCAATCAAAGAACAAGCGTAACGCCATTATAGCCGAAGTTAACTCAAATGCTTAAAGGCCTCAATTGCACGAACACGACTGCTTTTTAAATCTACAATCGGTTTTGGATAATCCAATTTTAGTTGTGGATTTTTCGCATAAGGTTCGTGAATTTGTTTCGCATTTAAATGTGAAATTTCAGGTACCCATTGACGAATATAATCGCCATTTGCATCAAACTTTTGCGACTGACTTACAGGGTTGAAAATACGGAAATACGGTGCAGCATCTGTTCCTGTAGATGCACACCACTGCCATCCACCGTTATTGGCAGCCAAATCACTATCAATTAAATGCTGCATAAACCATGATTCGCCTAAACGCCAATCTATCAGTAAATTTTTGCTTAAAAACATCGCGCAAATCATACGAACACGGTTATGCATCCAGCCCGTTGCAAGTAACTGTCGCATGCCAGCATCTACAATTGGGATACCTGTTTGCCCATGCTGCCAAGCCTGTAAATCTTCAGGAGCATTGCGCCATACAATGCGTTGAGTGTCTAATTTAAATGGTAAGTTTTTCGATACGCGAGGGTAGTCGAATAAAATATGCTGATAAAACTCACGCCAAAGGAGTTCATTTAACCAAATTTGTTGCCCATTGTTTTCAAATTCCATACAGCCGTGACTGTGGCGAAACAAAGCTTGTAAACATTGGCGAATAGAAAGAATGCCAATATTTAAATAAGCTGCAAGTTTACTCGTGCTATTCAAATTCGGGAAATCACGTTCAATATGATAATACTCAACTTGATTTTCAATAAACTCATCTAAAAGTTCCCAAGCATGATGCTCACCAATTTGCCAAAGATTCTGTAGGTTTTCGCTGATTACTTTTTCTTCTGAATCTGAGTAAATATCACTTAATTGTGGAACTTCTCTTGTAAAGTCATTGTGCTGTGGAATTGGTTTTTGAACCTCAATAGTTGGGTAGCATTGTGGCAAGCTTATGCTGAGTTTCTCATAGCATTGCTTTTTAAATGCACCAAATACTTGATATGGATGACCAGTTTTATTACGAATGCTTCCAACAGGGAAAATAGTTCGGTCATGATACAACTCAAAACGAATATTATTCTTTTCTAATAGCTGTTGAGTTTGAGCATCGCGTTTTAATTCATTTACACCCAATTCTATATCGGCATGAACAGCTTGAATATTATGATTTTGGCATAAGCTTAATAATTGATTTGGCAGGTCTTTCCATAATGGAATAGTTAAAATAACAAGTGGAATATTTAACGTGGCAAGTTCATTTTTTAGATGATTCAGTTGTCTTAAATAGAAGTCAATTTTAATTAGCGCATCATTGTGCACTTGCCATTGTTTTGGCGATAGCACGACTAAGGCAATGCAAGGGCCAGCTTCGCGAGTATGCCAAAGAGCTGCATGATCATGAATTCTTAAATCTTGACGGAACCAAATAAGCTGCATTTTAAAATTTATAGAAAAATATTGACTATTAAAGCATATACATTTGCTGTAATTTTTTCGTGAACTTTTGTTTGAAAGATAATAAAAAACCCCTCAAACGAGGGGCTTAGGCAATCTGGGCATTGAATTGATTAGATATATTCAACACTTACGATTTCGTATTCTACTTCACCTTGCGGGGTGACAATTTTTACGTCATCGCCTTCATTTTTGCCCAACAGGCCACGCGCGATTGGAGAGTTCACAGAAATCTTGTTAATTTTGAAATCTGCTTCATCATCACCTACAATTTTGTAAGTTTTACGTTCTTCTGTGTCAAGGTTTTCAATGGTTACTGTTACCCCAAATACAACACGACCATTTTGCTCTAATTCTTTCACATCAATAACCTGAGCCGCGCCCAGTTTACCTTCGATGTCTTGAATACGCCCCTCACAGAAACCTTGCTGCTCACGTGCTGCATGATACTCTGCATTTTCTTTTAGGTCGCCGTGTTCACGTGCTTCTGCAATCGCAGCAGTAATACGTGGGCGTTCAACAGTTTTTAACTGGTGTAATTCTTTCTCTAAGGCGACTTTGCCTTCAGGAGTCATAGGATAACGTTGCATTGTTGTCCCTCAAGTTGAATATTAGAAAAATACAGCTCTATAAATGAAAAAAAGCCCGCCACCGAGAGGTGACGGGACTTCTCGGTAGACAATTAACCTTTGCTTAAATCTTGCAAACGATAAACATCCATCGGCAATTTAATGGCTAACGCTTGGCATACCGCATCGGCACCATTCAGGGTAGTCGTATGATAGACCTTACCTTGCAGGGCAGAACGGCGGATTGAGAATGAATCCTGCTGCGCTTGTTTGCCTTCAGTGGTATTGATAATGAGGTGAATTTCGCCATTTTTCAAGCGGTCCACAATATTCGGACGACCTTCAGTTACTTTATTCACACGTTCACATTCAATTCCTGCGGCTTTGATCACATCATAAGTACCGCCGGTAGCGATAATTTTGAAGCCAAAGTCTGCAAGCTGTTTGGCAATACCTGCTGCACGTGGTTTATCAGAATCACGTACCGAAATGAATGCATGCTTGATTTCGCCTTCGGTTGGCAAACCTGGTAAGCGTTCATTCGAGCCTAACACAGCTTTGTAGAATGCTTCACCAAAAGTTTTACCCACACCCATTACTTCGCCTGTAGATTTCATTTCAGGGCCAAGGATTGGGTCAACACCCGGGAACTTGTTGAATGGGAACACCGCTTCTTTAACAGAGAAGTGCTCAGGAATAATCTCGGTTGTGAAGCCTTGTGACTCCAGAGATTGACCCGCCATACAACGTGCAGCAATTTTCGCTAATGATTCACCGATACACTTAGATACGAACGGCACGGTACGAGAAGCACGTGGGTTCACTTCCAGAATGTAAACGTCATCGCCTTTTACCGCGAACTGTACGTTCATTAAACCGATAACGCCCAGCTCTTTGGCCATGGCTACGGTTTGACGACGCATTTCGTCCTGTACTTCGTTTGATAACGAGTAAGGTGGAATCGAACATGCAGAGTCACCTGAGTGAATACCCGCCTGTTCAATGTGCTGCATGATCCCGCCGATCACCACATCTTTACCGTCAGATACGCAGTCTACGTCAACTTCAATCGCATCATCCAGGAAGCGGTCAAGAAGAACAGGGGCATCATTCGACGCCTGAACGGCATCACGTAAGTAACGCTTCAATTCTTCTTCGTTGTACACGATTTCCATCGCACGGCCACCTAGTACGTATGATGGACGTACCACCAGTGGATAGCCCACTTTCGCCGCTTCAGCAATACCTTCTTCAGCAGATTTTACGATGCTGTTGTTTGGTTGACGCAGTTGCAGACGTTGAATCATTTGCTGGAAACGTTCACGGTCTTCGGCACGGTCAATCGCATCTGGAGATGTACCAATGATTGGTGCACCAGCCTCTTCTAACGCACGCGCCAGTTTCAGCGGTGTTTGACCACCGTACTGTACGATAATGCCTTTAGGCTTCTCGGTACGCACGATTTCAAGCACATCTTCCAAAGTAATTGGTTCGAAGTACAGACGATCTGAGGTGTCATAGTCAGTAGAAACCGTTTCAGGGTTACAGTTCACCATGATGGTTTCATAACCGTCTTCACGCATCGCAAGCGCCGCGTGTACACAGCAGTAATCGAATTCGATACCCTGACCAATACGGTTAGGACCACCACCGATGACCATGATCTTGTCTTTCGCAGATGGATTCGATTCACATTCTTCATCGTAAGTTGAATACATATAAGCGGTATCAGATTCGAATTCTGCCGCACATGTATCCACACGTTTGTAAACCGGAGTCACGCCCAGGTTCCAGCGGTGTTTACGGAATTGTTTTTGTGAAATACCCATCAGGTTGGCGATGCGCAGATCCGATAAACCTTTGCGTTTGAACGCACGGATATTGTCTGCGTTTAAATCACCGAAACCTAAAGTTTTGATCTGGTTTTCAGTATTGATAATGTCTTCAATCTGAATCAGGAACCAGCGGTCAATTTTGGTCGCTTCAAACACTTCGTCTAAAGTGAAGCCATGACGGAAGGCATCGGCCACGTACCAGATACGCTCTGGGCCTGGAACTTTAAGTTCTTGCAGGATTTTCTCGCGTGCGCCTTCAGTACCCACTTCGATTTTTTCATCAAAACCAGAAGCACCGACTTCTAGACCACGAAGGGCTTTGTTGACAGATTCCTGGAAGTTACGGCCAATTGCCATTACTTCACCCACAGATTTCATCTGAGTCGTCAGTGTTGCATCTGCTTGCGGGAATTTTTCGAAGTTGAAACGTGGAACCTTGGTTACAACGTAGTCAATTGATGGCTCGAACGATGCAGGAGTTGTACCGCCAGTGATGTCGTTTTTCAGCTCATCCAGGGTATAACCCACTGCCAGTTTCGCTGCGATTTTCGCAATCGGGAAACCTGTTGCTTTAGACGCAAGGGCAGATGAACGCGATACACGCGGGTTCATTTCAATGATAACCATACGGCCATCTTTCGGGTTAATACCGAACTGAACGTTAGAACCACCGGTTTCTACACCAATTTCACGCAGTACCGCTAAAGACGCGTTACGCATGAGTTGATATTCTTTGTCGGTCAATGTTTGTGCCGGAGCAACTGTGATGGAGTCACCAGTATGCACGCCCATTGGGTCAAAGTTTTCGATTGAACAGACGATAATACAGTTGTCGTTTTTGTCACGAACAACTTCCATCTCGTATTCTTTCCAGCCAATGAGTGATTCATCAATCAATAACTGGTGAGTCGGAGACAGGTCGAAACCACGTTCACAGATTTCAAGGAATTCTTCGCGGTTGTACGCGATACCGCCACCAGAACCACCCATGGTGAATGATGGACGAATAATCACAGGGAAACCGAAGCGCGCCTGAATGTCCAGCGCTTCTTCCATAGATTCCGCAATCGCAGCTTTTGGACATTCCAGACCAATTTTACGCATTGCTTCGTCAAACAGTTTACGGTCTTCTGCTTTTTCAATCGCTTCTTTAGTCGCGCCAATCAGCTCAACATTGTATTTTTCTAAAATACCGTTGGCATCCAGAGCAAGGGCACAGTTCAGTGCAGTCTGGCCGCCCATGGTTGGTAAAACTGCATCTGGACGTTCTTTTTCAATGATCGCTGCAACGGTTTGCCAGGTGATTGGCTCGATATAGGTTGCATCCGCCATTGCCGGGTCAGTCATAATCGTCGCCGGGTTCGAGTTCACCAGAATGACGCGGTAACCTTCTTCACGCAGTGCTTTGCAGGCTTGAGCACCCGAGTAGTCAAACTCACAGGCCTGACCGATAACAATAGGACCAGCACCAATAATTAAGATGCTTTTAATATCCGTACGCTTTGGCATTATTTGCTCCTTAATTACTTCTTAGCTGCTTCAAGAAGTTCGATGAAATGATCGAACAGTGGGGCACAGTCGTGTGGACCTGGGCTGGCTTCAGGGTGACCCTGGAAGCTAAATGCCGGCTTGTCTGTACGGTGGATACCCTGGTTAGTACCATCGAACAGTGAACGGTGGGTAACACGCAAGACTGCTGGCAGGTTGCTTTCATCCACTGCGAAGCCGTGGTTTTGCGAGGTAATCATCACTGTACCATCTTCGATGTTTTGTACAGGATGGTTGGCACCGTGGTGACCGTGCGCCATTTTCATGGTTTTTGCGCCAGAAGCCAGAGCAAGAATCTGGTGACCTAAACAGATACCAAACACAGGGAGATTGGTGGTTTCAACAATAGTTTTTACAGCTTCAATTGCATAATCACAAGCAGCTGGGTCGCCAGGGCCGTTCGACAGGAACACGCCATCTGGATTTAACGCAAGTACGTCAGCAGCAGGGGTTTGTGCAGGCACAACGGTCAGTTTACAGCCGCGGTCTGCCAGCATACGCAGGATGTTGGTTTTGACACCGTAGTCGTATGCAACCACATGGAATTTAAGTTCAGGTTGAGTAAAGCCTTTGCCAAGTTCCCATGAGCCTTCGGTCCATTCAAAACCGTTCGGGTCACAGCATTCTTTTGCAAGGTCTAAACCGTTTAAGCCGCCAAATGCACGTGCTTTTGCAATTGCTTCTTCTTCAGTGATATTTTCACCAGCCAGAATACAACCGTTTTGCGCACCTTTTGCACGTAAAATACGAGTCAGTTTACGCGTGTCGATATCGGCAATGGCAACCACATTGTGTTGCTTCAGGTAATCCGCTAAAGACTGTGTAGAACGGAAGTTGCTATGCAATAAAGGCAGATCACGAATGATTAATCCGTTGGCCCATACTTTATGAATACGACCAGATTCTGCGTCTTCTTCATTACAACCTGTGTTACCAATATGCGGGTAAGTTAAAGTCACAAGTTGCTGTGCATAACTCGGGTCAGTCAAAATTTCTTGATAGCCAGTCATGGCAGTGTTAAAAACGACTTCACCAGTCGTACTACCCGATGCACCGATTGACGTTCCTTTGAAGATCGTACCGTCGGCAAGGGCTAAAATGGCGGGGGTGCTCAAACCAAAGCTCCTGAAATTTAGGCTGTAAAAAAGCGAGTAGACGAAAAAAAAGGAAGGCTACTATACAACCTACCCTCCTCACATCTGCTCGCTTGAACTTAACAGCGCATTATACGCACCAACTCTGAAAAAGTCCACGTTCTTGAAGCGGAATATCCAATAAAAAAGTATTCTTTTGGTGCAAAAGCATGTTTGTCACGCAATGTCACAGAAATGTAAGCATTTAATAATTGTCTAACAAATCAAAACTTAAATTTTATCTGTTTCTACTATGCTGTGGTCTTTCATAATAACAGGCGGGTGAACGGCAATGACAGCAGAACAAAAACAGCCAGCGGCTAAAAACTCCTTAAAAGACGTGGTGGCAGAAGGCACTGAAAAGCTTGAACAGGCAGCGCAAGAGGCCAAGCAGCAGGTTACTGAAGCAGTCGGGGAGACCCAGGAAAAACTGCAGACCGAAGCGAAAAAATTTAATGGCAGCGTGCAGGAGCAGCTCAGTCAGCTCAAGAAGGAGCTACTGCAGAAAATTGAATCGCTCAAGGGGCATTTTGGCAGCTCACAAAAAGATCTTGGTGAACTGAAAGAGTTCGTGAAAACCGAGTTTAATGCGGTGATTGAAGATTTGAATAAAATTGGCAAAGAGCTTAAAGCCGATGTCAGCCAGATTTCAGTCAAGCATAAAGACCAGTTAACTGAAACCTTCAAGCGCTCCAAAGAACATACCTTGGAAACCTGGAAAAAAGTTGTACCAGCAAAAGAGGCGGCACCTGCTTCTGAAACCGACACCACCCTTAAAAGCTAAGGCGTGTTGTAGCGGGTGCGTGCGATGCAGGCAATAAAAAAGTGAGGTCATGTGCCTCACTTTTTTTATACTGCGTTTTAGTTCAGACATAATGCCTAGAACTGATGCAGCCAATCGCGCTTGTTATGAAAATCGGCCTGTGGGCTGCTGTGCTGCATGGCGTAATAGTGTTCACCTTCAGAAGTGTTTAACACGGCAGTTAAACCAATGAACAGATCCGACCACTTTAATTTATGCTTGGCCATGAATTCGCCCAAGTCCAGACTGACATTCAGTCCATAATGGGTGCGTTTCAGCTGGTTGAGCTCAATATCATAGGCGGCTTGCGGCGGCATATCTTCCGGATAGCGATATTCCTCAAACTGATAGGCCTGCCAGGCTTGAGATGGAGAAAGATTAATTTCACGATAAAAATCTTCCCCATGAACCCCAATAAACACTTCAAAACAGGTGTTCTGCCAGAGAAAATCCTGACGCGGATGCGCAGACACCAGATCGGGCCACTGCACATACTGGTTCGGATCACGCAGCCAGTAACCAATATTCAGGTTAAACGGGCTTTGCTGCTCAATCGCCCCGACCAGGGAGATGGCCTGAAAACGGCGATCAAAAGCACTCAGTTCATAACTTGCCATAAGGAAAAATTATTTTGCCAGATGCGCGTGACGAACCAGGTTCGATAATTTTGGATTTTGCGGTTTGGCTTTTTTATACAGCAGGGCAATTTTACCAATGGTCTGTACCACTTCTGCACCAGTCGCTTCTGCAATTGCCTCAATTACAGCTGCACGTGCTTCACGGTCTTCACCGCCAATTTTCACTTTAATCAGTTCGTGGTCGTTTAACGCACGCGTGGTTTCTTCAATGACATTTTCAGTAAGCCCTTGTCCGCCAATCATCACAACCGGATTGAGTGCATGACCGATTTGACGTAAACGCTTGCGTTCCTGAATAGATAAAGCCGCCATAAAAATAACCTGATTTTAAAAACGGCTTAGTATAGCAAATCCCAATTTGAAACGCTGTAAAATCTGCGCAAATAATCGATGCAAATAATAGAAAAAATCACACCCTCTAGGTCCATTTAACTACACATCTGTACTGCAAGCGCGGCAATTTTCACGTACAATTATAAATTAGAAGGTTTTTAATATTTAGAGAGTTATGGCAACACGCATTACCAACCAGAAATTATCCAAAAGTAGTCGTGCGTGGATGAGAGAGCACCTGGATGACCCTTTCGTGAAAAAAGCCCAGAAGGAAGGTTATCGTGCGCGTGCTGCGTATAAACTGCTAGAGATTCAGGAAAAATATAAAATTATCAAACCCGGCATGACGGTGGTCGATCTGGGTGCTGCGCCCGGCAGCTGGTCGCAAATTGCCGGCAAACTGGTCGGTGACAAAGGGCTGGTGATTGCATCGGATATTTTGCCTATGGATGCCTTACCAGATGTGACCTTCCTGCAAGGTGACTTCCGTGAGGAAGAAGTTTTTGAAAAATTGTTAAATATTTTAAATGGCCGGACTGTAGACGTTGTAATTTCCGATATGGCCCCCAATACATCAGGTAATAGAGCGGTAGATCAGCCACGACAAATCTATTTATGTGAACTGGCTTTGGACTTTGCGCAAAAAGTGCTGGGGCCAAACGGACAGTTTGTTGTGAAGGTGTTCCAGGGTTCTGGCTTCGATGAATTTCGCAAACAGGTCGTCGACAGCTTCGATGTATTAAAGACTGCAAAACCGGCAGCTTCTCGTGCACGTTCGAAAGAAGTGTTTTTGATCGGACAGGGCCGGAAGAAGGCATTCAAATAAAGTTTACTTGCCAAGCCGTTAAAAATTGTGCATTTTGTACGTTTTTAAGAGTTTTGTAGGCTGATCTTCAGCTTTAACATTAAGGTCACCCTGTAAAGGGCATGATCAAATTAGATTGATATGGGAATAAAGCTTTGAGCGATCTCTTCAAGAATGCCGTATTGTGGCTAATTATACTTGGTGTACTGATTCTGATTTTCAGTAACATCAATGGCAGTGATAAGCCAACGTCAATGAACTATTCCGAGTTCGTTGCGGCGGTGGATGCTGGTCAAATTAAAAAAGTTACAATTGATGGCGAAAGAATTAGTGGTGAAAAAGCCAATGGCTCACCATTTGAAAGTATTCGTCCGGCGGTTCAAGATCCTGAACTCATGCCGAGCCTCATTGAAAACAACGTTGTTGTTGAAGGTACTGCACCTCAACGTCAAGGTTTGTTGATGCAACTACTCATTGCTAGTTTCCCTGTACTTTTAATCATTTTGTTATTCATGTTCTTTATGCGCAACATGGGTGGCGGTGCAGGTGGTAAAAACGGCCCAATGAGCTTTGGTAAGTCCAAAGCGAAAATGCTGTCTGAAGACCAGATTAAAGTAACCTTTGCCGATGTTGCAGGTTGTGATGAAGCCAAACAGGAAGTGGTTGAAATTGTCGACTTCCTGAAAGATCCGGCCAAATTTAAACGTTTGGGGGCAACCATTCCGAAAGGCGTGTTAATGGTTGGTCCTCCGGGTACCGGTAAAACTTTGCTGGCAAAAGCCATTGCTGGCGAAGCTAAAGTGCCATTCTTCAGTATTTCAGGTTCTGACTTCGTAGAAATGTTCGTGGGTGTGGGCGCCTCTCGTGTCCGTGACATGTTCGAGCAGGCGAAACGCCACGCGCCATGTATTATCTTTATTGACGAGATTGATGCGGTCGGTCGTCACCGTGGTTCAGGTACCGGTGGTGGTCATGATGAGCGTGAGCAGACCTTAAACCAGATGCTGGTCGAAATGGACGGTTTTGAAGGTAATGAAGGTATTATTGTCATTGCTGCAACCAACCGTGCCGATGTACTGGATAAAGCTTTATTACGTCCAGGTCGTTTTGACCGTCAGGTGATGGTGGGCTTACCCGATATTAAAGGTCGTGAGCAAATCTTGAATGTTCACCTGAAAAAATTGCCTTCAACCACAGGTGTGGATGTAAAAGTCCTTGCACGTGGTACACCGGGCTTCTCGGGTGCACAGTTGGCCAACTTGGTGAACGAAGCAGCGCTATTTGCTGCACGTCGTAACAAGAACACGGTCGACATGCATGACTTTGAAGACGCCAAAGACAAGCTGTACATGGGTCCTGAACGTAAATCAATGGTGATTCGTGAAGAAGAACGTCGTGCGACGGCTTATCATGAAGCAGGCCATGCCATTGTGGCAGAAATGCTGCCGGGTACGGATCCTGTGCATAAAGTCACGATTATGCCGCGCGGTTGGGCGCTGGGTGTAACCTGGCAGTTGCCTGAGTTTGACCAGACCAGCCATTACAAAGACAAGATGCTGAAAGAAATTTCAATCCTGTTTGGTGGTCGTATTGCTGAAGAAATTTTCATTAATCAGCAATCTACCGGTGCATCGAACGACTTTGAGCGTGCAACCAAAATGGCGCGTGCCATGGTGACCAAATACGGTATGTCGGACAAACTAGGTGTGATGGTTTATGAAGATGATTCACAGCAATCCTTCATGGGCAGCCTGGGTAGCCGGACCATTTCTGAAGCGACGCAGCTGGAAGTGGACCGTGAAGTGCGCCGCATTCTGGATGAGCAATATAAAGTGGCCTGGGATATCCTGGAAAACAACAAAGATATTGCCCATGCTATGGTAAAAGCGCTGATGGATTGGGAAACCATTGATCGTGAGCAGATTCGTGACATTATGGAAGGTCGTGAACCACAGCCACCAAAAGTATATGTTGCAGAAAATCCGGTGATTGATGTAACCCCAAGCAATGGTCCAAGCACACCGCCACCATTGCCAGCCAACTAAGAATATTTTAAGAAAACCACCTTCGGGTGGTTTTTTTATGCATGAAATTTGCATGTATTTATCGGTACCTGACCCAATTGGTTAGATGAAAGGTCTATGCAAGCCATAAACCCGGACAGGAGAAAAGACAACAATTAAAGATTGTAGAAATTTTTATCCTTTGTCATATTAAAAACGCAATAAAAATACCACGTGCC
Source organism: Acinetobacter sp. C15 (assembly GCF_013420645.1). Taxonomy (NCBI): domain Bacteria; kingdom Pseudomonadati; phylum Pseudomonadota; class Gammaproteobacteria; order Moraxellales; family Moraxellaceae; genus Acinetobacter; species Acinetobacter sp. C15. The sequence goes on along the minus strand of NZ_VOXR01000002.1, from coordinate 31,988 downwards.
ACAAGCACACACATGCTATTCACCACAGACCACAAGTACAGGGTGAACAGGGGATTCTCAACATGAATAACCAATCTAATCCAAGCGCGCTAAAAGCTGCACCTCTACCATCGATGCATCCGCTTAAACATAGTTATATGGATGACAGCCTAGCACTGTTCTCAGGAACGCTGTTTGTCGGAATTACCCTAATTCTGTATGAACAGGCAGGTCTGCTGACCGGCAGTACCGCAGGGATTGCCTTTGTGGTGCACTATGCAACTGGCTGGTCGTTTAGTTTGCTGTATTTCCTGATTAATCTGCCATTTTACTGGTTTGCGTGGCGCAGACTGGGCAAAAGCTTCACGCTGAAAACCTTTATTTGTGTGGCCTTACTTTCTTTATTGACCTATATTGTGCCGCAATATCTGGACATTCATTATTTGCATCCACTTTTTGCCGCGATTGCTGGCGGCTTAATGCTGGGAACCGGTATTCTGTTTTTGGCCCGGCATCAATCGAGTTTGGGTGGCGCCACCATCTTGTCGCTGTATTTGCAAGATAAAGCTGGCATTAGTGCGGGTAAGGTACAAATGGCCATTGATTGTGTGGTCGTTGCATTGGCTTTTGGGGTGATGCCATATCAGCAGGTGTTGTGGTCTATCTTGGCAGCGGTGATTATGGGTATCTTTTTGGCCCTCAATCATCGGCCGGGGCGTTATCAGGGTCAGTCATGATCTCCTGTCTTCAATAGGGGATCTATCAGCTGTTTTGTCGGACGAAAAAAATGATCCCTTTTGTGAAATTAAGGCGACCGTGCAAGCTGCTGCAATATGCAAATAAGCCGCAGTTTGCTATCTAAGGCTTTACTTTATTGAATTATCCATAAGACAATATTTGCCTTATTGTGAATGAGGATAAAAACATGCAGCTGATGCCATTACCGCAGCGTCAATGGAGCTTTGGAGCTTTAACTTTGGATCTGTCTCAGCCGCATGTGATGGGAATCTTGAATGTAACCCCGGACTCGTTTAGTGACGGGGGGCAGCACAATGAAAAAGAGCAGGCGATTGCCCGTGCCAAACAGATGATTGCTGAAGGTGCTACCGTCATTGATGTGGGGGGTGAATCGACCCGTCCCGGTGCAGCGGTGGTGGAAATTGAGGAAGAAATCCGCCGGGTGGTGCCTGTGGTCGAGGAGCTGGCCAAACTAAATGTGGTGATTTCAATTGATACTTCACAGCCGGAAGTGATTCGTGCAGCAGTAGCGGCCGGTGCACATATCTGGAATGATGTGCGGGCTTTAACCCGTCCTCAGGCGCTGGAAACCGCAGCTGAATTAAATATTCCGGTGATCATCATGCATATGCGCGGTGAGCCAACCACCATGAATAATCTGGATCAATATGAAGATGTCACTACAGATGTTATTCGTGAACTCTCGCAACGGGTTCAGGATGCACTGGATGCCGGGGTCAAGGCTGAAAACATTATGATTGATCCGGGCTTTGGTTTTGCCAAAAATGCCCAGCAAAATCTGCAATTGCTAAATGAGTTCCATAAACTGACTGACATGGGTTATCCAATTTTATCTGCCTTGTCGCGTAAACGTTTTATTGGCAGTGTGCTGGATGCCGCAGAGCCACAGCAACGTGCAGTTGGTTCAGCTACTGCGCATTTGCTGAGTATTCAGCAGGGTGCCTGTATGGTGCGCGCGCATGATGTGAAAGCTACCGCCGATGCCATTAAAATCTGGCAGGCGATGCAATTGGCTTAAGGGCTGCTCTATACCAGCCTGCTTTATATCATATAGGTATTCAAATCTCGCTCAGTTTGGCTTTTCAGGGGCTTTGTGCTATATAGCCTGTCTTGAATTTGACCTTTTGTAGTTTTGAGTGCCTGTATGTTTACAGATTTACTTCTCCCCATGTTTGACGATGACTATTATCCCGATATTCTGGTCGCTGAAATCAAACAGTCCATTGAACAGTTTGCGAAAAAAGTCGCCAAGCCGAATTTATCCGAGGCGGATATTTATCACTTCGCACATGAAACGGTAAACGTTATCAACAAGATGAAACCACAATTTGAAGATCTGGATTCATCACTGGATGATACTGCGGCAGATTATATTGCCGAAGCGATGATGATGGTGCTGCAAGATGCCGGCTATTTCGAGCTGGAAATGGAAGAACTGGTATCCAATCGAGAGTGGTAAGCCGCTCTCTTTTTTTATGATGGAATGATCTGGGTTTGAGATGATTCCATCGCTCAATCTTACAGGGTGTCCAGTAAATAGCAGCTCTGTTTCGGATATGCTTTAGTCCTCTCATCTACCTGCACGACCTACTCAGTGTGTTGCTCTGCTGTGCGGGCGTTTCTTGATCATATTAAATGCTTGATTCATCGGCGGCATAAATGCTTGAAAAACAGCTTGGCAAGGTGAGTAGGGTGACCTGATATTTCATTCTTCTTTTTATATTTCTTCTCTTTCTATTCAATCTGTTTTATTAAATTTCGGGCATAAAAAAACCAGCTTGACGCTGGGTAATTTATTGCACCATTTTAAGATCTATTAAAATGGTGCCCGAGGCCAGACTCGAACTGGCACGCTTTGAGGGCGGGGGATTTTAAATCCCCTGTGTCTACCGATTTCACCACTCGGGCATGTGCGCAATAATAGAGGAGGATGGAAAACTTGGCAAGTAAATTTGCTTACAATTGCTTTCTTTTCAAGCAAATCATTGTATTAGCCTAAACTCGAAGCAGGCTGGATGTCGACTGTCATCATTTTTTCATCAAAATGAGATCAAAGCTAAACCTCGGTTTTCTAAGGTAGTGCAAATAAAAACAACAGGAAAACCGTATGACAACGCACATGAACCGTCGCGAACTGATTCAAAAAACCATTGCAGGTTTTGGGGCACTGTCTTTGCCACTCAGCTTAACTGCCTGTGGCGATGATGATCCAGAGCATTCATCTCCTGATGCGCCACAAATACAATTTTTACATGGTGTGGCCAGTGGTGACCCATTGGCAGACCGGGTGATTCTATGGACCCGTCTTAGCCCCGAAGATACGGCCATGCGTCTGGAAGTACAATGGGAAATCGCGACCGATCAGGCGTTTCAGCACATTGTAAATACGGGCAAAGTGCTGACCACACAGGCGCAGGACTTTACCGTCAAAGTTGATGCAGACGGTTTAGAAGCCAATCAGACCTATTTCTACCGTTTCCGCTATGGCGCACAAAGCTCACTGGTGGGCCAGACCAAAACCTTGCCGCTTGATACCGCTGCCGTAAAGTTTGCAGTCTGTTCTTGCTCTAACTATCCGGCCGGTTATTTCCATGTCTATAAGGAAATGGCCAAGGAAAATCTGGATGTGGTCATCCACCTGGGTGATTATATTTATGAATATGGCGCCGATGGTTATGCCACTGAAGATGCAGAAAAACTGGGACGTACCCTGGCCGCCGATAACAATCAGGAAATTATCCGTTTAGATGATTATCGCAAGCGTTATGCTCTGTATCGTGGGGATGCCGATTTGCAGGCAGTGCACCAGCGTCATCCGTTTATTGTAATCTGGGATGACCACGAGCTAACCAATGACACTTGGATGGAAGGGGCGGAGAATCATCAGGACAACGAAGGTGATTTCTTTGCACGCAAGTTGGCTGCATTGCAGGCCTATTTTGAGTGGATGCCAATTCGTCCGGTCTCTGAAAATGACCATCTGAATATTTACCGCCAGTTCAATTTCGGTCAGCTGGTGCAGTTGAATATGCTGGATACGCGGGTACTAGCACGTCACAAGCAGCTGGATTATGCCCATTATTTAACCGCGACCGGTCTGGATGCCGCCCGATTTAGCGCAGATTTAACTGACACTAACCGTACCTTGCTTGGACGTACTCAGTTTGCCTGGCTGGCCCAGCAGCTGACTCAATCTCAAGCCACCTGGAATGTGCTGGGGCAACAGGTGCTGATGGCGAAAATGCTGATTCCGGCGGAAATCTTGCAGGTGCTCGGGCAAATCACCAGTGGTCAGGCAACCGTAGAGACCTTGGCCAATGTCGAGCGGATGCTGGTAGAACTGGTCACATTGAAAAGCCGTTATTTACAGGGCGATCCCACTTTAACCGCACAGGAAAAGGCCCGTATTTTGACCGTGGTGCCGTATAATCTGGATGCTTGGGATGGCTATGCTTACGAGCGTGAAGCACTGTATAGCATATTGGGTCAACTGGGTAAAAAAGTGGTGGTGCTGGCGGGCGATACTCATAATGCCTGGTCTGCACAGCTGTATGATGCCCAGCAGAACTTTGTCGGGGTGGAGCTGGCCACCAGTTCGGTGTCCTCTCCGGGGATGGAAAAATATCTGCAGATTCCGGCGGCCAAGCTGTACGAATTTGAATTTGCCTTTAATACCCTGATTGATGAGCTGAGTTATTGCAACCTGAATCAGCGAGGTTATCTGACCGTCAGCTTTACGGCAGATGAGATGCTGGCCGAGTGGAAATTCGTGAACACGGTCAAAGCAGCAGATTATCAACTGGATGATGCGCGTTATCACCGTCTGCAATACACGCCGGCTCTGGTGGAAATTAAAGACCTGCCGGCCAGTGCTTAAACCCTGTTTCTATAAAAAACCGGGATTGTCCCGGTTTTTTTATTGGCTGATTTCGTTGAGATAACTGTCCAGATCAATAAATTTAATCTGCTGCGCAAACTTGTGTTCAACCTGTATGATTTGCTGATGCAGATTGGCATATTTCATCCGCTGTACCGCCAGGTCTGCATAGCGTGCCGAACTTTTGGGATAAAAGTACATTTTTAGGTGGGTATTACGAAGCTGACGATATGACCAGTACGCTGCACGGCGAATCTGCTGCAAACAGTATTGCTGTTCTGGTGTAGCCTCATGACGAAACAGGTTTTCTTTATAAAAACGTACAAAGCCAAAACTCAGGGCAAAAAAGAACAGTATCCCTTGCAATAGCACGCTTTGCCAGTAATAGACATTTAGCGCCTGCACTAAAATCACGATCGCCAGTTTGATTGGGGTATGGCGGAGCATGCGATATAAGGCCGCTGCACTGTGTTTGAGTTGATAAATCACATAGGGTGTCGTGAGCATCAACAGCAACATGAGCGCTAAAATTGCCATACTTTTGCTTTGTGCGGCATCAAACTGTGGCAAGTGCTGCTGAATCACATCTGCAAGGACCATCGACAGCGGAATAAAAATCAGCAGGGCCAGCACCCAGGGGAGGATTTCTTTCCACTCATCCAGCATGCCTTTGATTTTTATTGCGCCATACAGCAGAAAATTGCGTTTAAATGCAGCCGGATGGTGTTGTTGTAGCTGTTGTAGAAAAAGCAGGGGCTGTTGTGGGGTCATGGACAGGGTCAACGCAGAAGCTAAATTGCAGGCATAAAAAAACCAGCTTGACGCTGGATTCTTTACTGCACCATTTTAAGATCTGTTAAAATGGTGCCCGAGGCCAGACTCGAACTGGCACGCTTTGAGGGCGGGGGATTTTAAATCCCCTGTGTCTACCGATTTCACCACTCGGGCATTTTTACCAAGATTGGAGGCGGAGGTCGGAATCGAACCGGCGTCCACGGAGTTGCAGTCCGCTGCATGACCACTCTGCCACCCCGCCACGTCTTGGTGATGCACATATTAGCAAGCTCTGGAAAAAAAACAATACTATAAATCGCGCATATGCACATAAATTCGGCATATGAAAGAAAATTGCCTAAATTATCATGTATTATTTGCAAAATTGATTCCTATCAACATTTGGAGATGTGCCGTGGCATTAGTTTTGGATGGTCGTGCATTAGCAAAGCAAATTGAAGCTGACTTGTTAACACGCGTAGAAGCATTAAAGGCGAAAACAGGTCGTACCCCAATTCTGGCGACTATTTTGGTAGGTGACGACGGTGCATCTGCAACTTATGTACGTATGAAAGGGAATGCCTGCCGCCGTGTCGGTATGGACTCTTTAAAAATCGAGCTTCCACAGGAAACCACCACTGAGCAGTTACTGGCTGAAATTGAAAAACTCAATGCCAATCCTGATGTACACGGTATCCTGTTACAGCATCCGGTACCGGCACAAATTGATGAGCGTGCCTGCTTCGATGCCATTTCACTTGAAAAAGATGTCGATGGTGTGACTTGTTTGGGTTATGGTCGTATGGCGATGGGTGAAGCGGCCTATGGTTCGGCAACACCAGCGGGCATCATGACTATTCTGAAAGAAAACAACATCGAAATCGCGGGTAAACATGCAGTGGTGGTTGGTCGTTCGGCTATTCTGGGTAAACCAATGTCGGCGATGCTGCTAGAAGCCAATGCAACCGTAACCACCTGCCACTCACGCACACAAAACCTGGCTGAATTCGTGAAGCAGGCAGACATTATTGTGGGCGCAGTTGGTAAAGCTGAACTGATTCAGAAAGACTGGATTAAGCCAGGTGCAGTGGTCGTTGATGCGGGCTTCCACCCACGTGAAGGCGGCGGTGTTGGTGATATCCAACTCGTTGGTATCGAAGACATCGCTTCTGCTTACACACCAGTGCCAGGTGGTGTTGGTCCGATGACGATTACAACCTTGATTCGTCAAACCGTAGAAGCGGCTGAGAAGGCTTTGGGTTAATAAATTGACCTCTCCCTGACCCTCTCTTGCGCTTCGATTTAAAAGCAGTGCTTTAAATCTTGCTCAGGAGAGGGAAAATTCATTGTAAAAATAATGGATACTCCTTCTCTTGCGCCGTATACGGCTCAGGGAGAAGGTTGGGATGAGGGTAAAACCTCTAACATCAGATTTTTGCTGAAATACATAAAGAATAAAAACCCAATGAGCTGCACCTTTCAATTTCCTAAAGCCCCTGAACATCTATTAAGTGCTTTGCATGATGTGATTCCACATTGTGAACTGCAGGCACAGCAATTGCCTGAAACACCGATTTCACTTTGGTTGATTCCGCCGGTTTTTCCCACCGATAAACTCGATGATGAAGTGATCCGCCGGATCTGGAATGATACGCCGTACTGGATTTTCTGCTGGGCCTCAGGATTGGCGATGGCACAGTGGTTGCTAGCTGAGCCGCATCATGTGAAAGATAAAGTAGTGCTAGATTTTGGCGCAGGTTCAGGTGTGGTGGCCATTGCTGCCAAAATGGCGGGTGCTAAACGGGTGATCTGCTGTGATATTGATCAGGTCAGTCTGGATGCCTGTCGGGCCAATGCCGAACTTAATGGCGTCGAGCTGGAATATCTGGATGATCTCTACAAAGCCGAGCAGGTTGATGTACTACTCGCAGCGGATGTGCTATACGATCAATGCAACCGTTTTTTCCTGGATGAGTTTTTAAAATTTGCCCCAGAAGTGTGGGTGGCGGACAGCCGGGTGAAAAACTTTAGCCATCCCAAATATGAAAAGCTGGATGAGCGTAGTGCCACCACTTGGCCCGATTTAGATGAGTCGCCCGAATTTCGTAATGTCAGTTTTTATAAGACGCTGTAAACAGCGTCTTTTTTATTGGCTTGCAGAAGCTTAAGAGCAGGTATAGCGCACCACAGTTAAAGTGCTTGGGCGGGCAGTGAGGGCATCACGTGTGGCCGGATTTTCACTGCTGTGCAGGCCAGGGGTATTCGACAGGCTGAAGGTGGCACGGGTATCGCCAATTTGACGTCCTGGAGCAGTAAGATTATTACCGGCCGCCGGGTTGGCAATTTCATTGACGCTGAGAATATTTAATTTAAAGACTTTATTGCTGGCCAGCACTTTCTGGCAGGCACGTTGTAGGCGCTGTTCATCTAATTGCTGATTGTTGCGTGTTGCAAGGGTGTAAGCCAGGGTGGCTGTGCTGTCAGTGCGGCTTTCGATCTGATAACCGACATTGCCATTAAATTCGCGTGGCCCACTCTGGCAGGCAGTGAGCAGGGTAACCGTACAGGCAAGTCCTAAAAGTTTATAAGTATTGTGCATTGCTATTATGGCTCATGATCTCTAATTTATACTTTCAAGTATGCCATAAAAGCCTGACCTAGGGACGACTGCTTTCCTCAATGATGTGTTGAAATTTATTGCCGGTAAAATGTAGCGTGTATAGGCAGGCAATAAAAAAGGCCGCTTTCGCGACCTCTTTCATGTTAATCAGCAATTAAGCAGATTTAACCGCTTCTAAAAGCTCGGCTTGACGTTTTTTCAATGCTTCTGGTAAACGCTCACCCAGTTTATTGAATAACTCAGTGTGGCTTTCCAGTTCTTTGATCCATTGATCTTTGTCTTGTGCTGTCACAGTTTCAAATTGCTCTTTAGAGAAATCTAAACCAGTCCAGTTCAGCTGTTCGTAAGTTGGAACGCGGCCAATTGGAGTGTCTACAGCATCTGCACGACCTTCACAACGGTCAATGATCCACTCAAGTACACGCATGTTTTGACCGAAACCAGGCCATACGAAGTTGCCTTCAGCATCACGACGGAACCAGTTCACGTTGTAGATACCAGGCAGTTTGTTACCTGCAGCTTCAGCTTTCGCACCCACTTTCTCACCCATTTCTAACCAGTGAGAGAAGTAGTCCGCCATGTTGTAACCCGCGAATGGCAGCATTGCGAATGGGTCACGACGAACGATACCTTGTTGACCTACCGCAGCAGCAGTGGTTTCAGAACCCATGGTTGCCGCTTTATACACGCCATCAACCCAGTCAAATGCTTCTGAAATTAGAGGCACTGTGTCTGCACGACGACCACCGAAGATGAATGCAGAGATTGGAACACCTGCTGGATTTTCCCAGTCAGCATCAATTGAAGGACATTGACCTGCAGATACGGTGAAACGCGCGTTTGGATGCGCTGCTTTTTCTTCGCCAGTATGTGGTTGACCTTTCCAGTTGGTCAGGTTTGCAGGTGCTTCTTTAGAAAGACCTTCCCACCATACTTCGCCATTGTCAGTCACAGCAACGTTGGTATAGATCACGTCTTTGTGCAGCGTCGCCATACAGTTCGGGTTAGTTTTGGTGTTTGTACCAGGTGCTACACCGAAGAAACCAGCTTCAGGGTTGATTGCGTATAGACGACCATCTTCACCTGGTTTGATCCAGGCAATATCGTCACCTACAGTTTCAATCTTCCAGCCTTCATAACCTGCTGGTGGAATCAGCATCGCGAAGTTGGTTTTACCACATGCAGATGGGAATGCCGCTGCGATGTAGTGTTTTTCGCCTTGAGGATTGGTTACGCCAAGAATTAGCATGTGTTCAGCTAACCAGCCTTGTTGACGACCCATGAACGATGCAATACGTAATGCCAGGCATTTTTTACCTAACAATGCGTTACCGCCGTAACCTGAACCGTAAGACCAGATTTCACGTGTTTCTGGATAGTGCACGATGTATTTTTCTTTGTTGCAAGGCCATGCAACATCTTTTTCACCTTCGGCAAGCGGAGCGCCTACAGTGTGTACACATGGAACGAATTCGCCATCTGTACCTAATACGTCATAAACAGCTTTACCCATACGAGCCATTTTAGACATGCTTACTGCAACATAAGGAGAGTCAGTTAACTCGATCCCGATGTGTGCAATGTGTGAACCGAGTGGACCCATTGAGAATGGAACCACATACAGCGTACGACCTGCCATTGAACCGTCAAATAAACCGTTCAATTTTTCGCGCATTACTGCAGGCGCTTCCCAGTTGTTGGTCGCACCGGCATCTTCCTGGTTTTCAGAGCAGATGTAAGTACGGTCTTCAACACGAGCTACGTCAGAAGGATCAGAGTTTGCAAGATAAGAACCAGGGTGAGTTTCTTGGTTAAGCGCTTGCATTGTGCCGTTAGCGATCATCAAGTCGATATAACGTTGATATTCTTCTGCGCTACCGTCACACCATTCAATTTTTGCTGGTTTTGTTAATTTAGCAATCTCTTCCACCCAAGCAATAAGCTTAGGGTGACGAACGAATTCTGGTGCGTTCACTTGGGTCATGGTGAGGCCTATCTAAAATGTGTACAAACTGTTGTACAAAGTACAATCTGAGAGATGAAATGAACCGCTCAGATGAAATATGAAAAAAAAGTGGCTGTATTAAAGCACAAAATGACGAAAAAAATAAGACTAAAGGACTAAAGGAATTATTTTGGTAGTTAATGCAATCTAAATAATAAGTTTATAAAAAACAAAAAGATAATGTTTAAATAAGGGCTGGTCTTATTTATTTTTTATATTTATGTATATTATTTAATTTATTTATTTCTTTTTAAAACAATAATTTATATCTAAATTTTTTCTGAGAATCATTATTGATTAAATAAATGGTGGTAATTCGATTTTTACATAAAGGTGCTTTAAATTTCCACTTAATTGGCTGAAATTAGAACAAATGCTTTAAAGATGTGGACAAAATGTCTGAACAATTCAAGCCATTGTCTATTGTGTATAACAAAAAATCAGGCTTTCATGCGACCCATAAAACCGAGGTATATGAAGAGCTGATTCAGATTTTTTCCCAATACGGTTTTGAAATCCAGTCCTTTGATATCGAACAGTATGCCAGTTTTGATGAGTTAATGGCGCAGGTATTTTTGCGTCATCAGGACCCGGACAATTATGGCGTGGTGGTAGCTGCAGGAGGAGATGGCACCTTGAATGCTGTGGCCGCCAAACTGCTTTATACCGATATTCCCATGGGCATTTTACCTTTAGGTACCTTTAACTATGTGGCCCGCGTATTTGATATTCCGGTGGATATTATTCAGGCTGCGCATGTGATTGCAACCGGCCGGCCACGCAAGGCGCATATCGCGCGGATCAATGAACACATCTATTTAAACAATGCCAGCCTGGGGCTGTATCCTTTATTTATCCAGAAACGGGAGCTGTATAACCGCTATCTGGGCCGTTTTCCTTTACATGCCTATACCTCCGGTCTGGATGTAATGATTCGCCATCGCAAGGAGCTGAAATTAAAAGTTGAAGTCGATGGCAAGCTGTTTCCGGTGAAAACTCCGCTGGTATTTTTTGGCAATAACCAGCTGCAATTGTCGGAGATGAATTTGCGTATTGCTGCAGCGGTGGCACAGGGCAAGGTGGCCGGCATTGTGGTGGCGAAAAGCGATAAGCTGACCCTGTTTAAAATTTTATGGCAGCTGGTGAAAGGGGAAATTGAACAAGCGCCCGATGTATATACTTTTGCTGCAGATCAGGTGGTGATTCATGCACAACTAAAAACCATGCAGGTGGCCATTGATGGTGAAATTGTCCGGATGCGACCACCGCTAATAGTCACAGTGGAAAAAAATGCCTTAAATATGATGGTGCCTTATGATTCTGCATCTGTCTGATTTGCATTTTGGCACCGAAAAGCCGGCCTGCATGGCAGCCATCCGGCAATTTTGCCTGGAGCATCAGGCTGAAGCGATAGTGGTCAGTGGTGATTTAACCCAGCGTGCGCGTTTTAAACAGTTTTATGACTGTAAGCAGTTTCTCGACAGCCTGGAGCGGCCGTATCTGGTGGTGCCGGGCAATCATGATATTCCGCTATTCGATTTATGGACCCGTTTTGTTAATCCATTTGCGCGTTATCAGCTGTTTTTTGGCAAGATGGAAACTGTGCTGGAAACCGAGCATTTTTTTCTGATTGGTTTAAACAGTATCCGGCGGCGTTACCATACCCGCGGGCATATTTCGCTGGCGCAAATCCAGCTGGTCGATCAGATTCTGGCCGCGGCGCCGGTGCATAAAATCAAGCTGATTGCTGCGCATCAACCGTTTTATACCCCGCCGGATGATCCGCATGGGGTAAAAGACTGTCCAATGCTTGGCAAAATGGCGCTGGAAAGCTGGAGTCAGCATGGCCTGTTCGGGCTGTTGCATGGTCATCTGCATCAGTCCGCAGTCTATGATTTAAACCAGATTTATCATTTGCAGGCCAGTCATCCGGTGCTGGATATTCATGCCGGCACGGCGCTGTCTTATCGTCTGCATCATCGTTTTAATAACAGCTTTAATGTGATTCATGACAGCGGTGAAATTCAGGCCTATTTTTTTAATGAACGCACACAAAAATTTGAACCGTATTAGAAATATGGGGAATAAAGCGACAGTGGTCTGATGGCTGGCGAAAAAAAAGACAAAAAACAGATTTTTTTTCATTTTTCCCCTTGAAGCGTTTTTTTCCATCCCCACAAAAGTGACATCTAAAATTCATTTTGATGATGACCAAAGGAATAAATAAGTCGTCATCAGTTATCTAACGAAGACTTAGTCTGATGGAGTTATTTATGAGCAACATTCGTCCATTACATGACCGTGTAGTAATTCGTCGTGTCGAAGAAGAAACAAAAACTGCTGGCGGCATTTTATTGCCAGGTTCTGCTGCTGAAAAACCTGCTCAGGGTGAAATCATTGCAGTTGGTAATGGTCAAATCACAGACAATGGCGTACGCGCATTAGATGTGAAAGTTGGCGATAAAGTATTGTTTGGTACCTATGCCGGCACCACTGTAAAAGTAGACGGTGAAGAACTGCTTATTATGAAAGAGTCTGACATTTTAGCTGTTTTAGAAGGCTAATTTCTCACTAACTCAATGGTTATCAGATTTAGTTAAGATTTAAAATTGGAGTAAATCATGTCAGCTAAAGACGTAAAATTTGGTGATTCAGCTCGTAGCAAAATGATTGCGGGTGTCAACATTCTTGCAGATGCAGTGAAAGTAACGTTAGGTCCTAAAGGCCGTAACGTGGTGATCGACCGTTCTTTCGGCGCACCGCACATCACTAAAGATGGTGTTTCTGTTGCGAAAGAAATTACTTTAAAAGACAAGTTCGAGAACATGGGTGCACAACTGGTTCGTGAAGTGTCTTCAAAAACCAATGACATCGCAGGTGACGGTACCACAACTGCAACTGTATTGGCGCAAGCTATCCTGAACGAAGGTATCAAGTCAGTGACTGCGGGTATGAACCCAATGGACTTGAAACGTGGTATCGACATCGCGGTGAAAACTCTAGTTGCTGAAATCAAATCAACTGCACAACCTGCATCTGATTCTAAAGCAATTGAGCAAGTGGGTTCGATCTCTGCAAACTCTGACACCACTGTAGGTGCTTTAATTGCGCAAGCAATGGAAAAAGTGGGCAAAGAAGGCGTCATTACTGTTGAAGAAGGTTCAGGCTTCGAAGATGCGCTTGACGTTGTAGAAGGTATGCAGTTTGACCGTGGTTATATCTCGCCATACTTCGCCAACAAACAAGACACGCTCACTGCTGAACTTGAAAACCCGTTCATCCTGCTGGTAGACAAGAAAGTCAGCAACATCCGTGAACTGATTACGGTTCTTGAAGCAGTTGCAAAAACCGGTAAGCCATTATTAATTATCGCTGAAGATGTTGAAGGTGAAGCGCTTGCAACGCTTGTTGTGAACAACATGCGCGGCATCATCAAAGTATGTGCGGTGAAAGCACCTGGCTTCGGTGACCGTCGTAAAGCAATGCTGCAAGACATCGCGATTTTAACTGGTGGTACTGTGATTTCTGAAGAAATCGGTATGCAGTTAGACCAAACAACGCTTGAACACTTAGGTACTGCACACAAAGTAACTGTATCTAAAGAAAATACCGTGATTGTGGATGGTGCGGGTAACGCAGGCCAAATCGCTGAGCGTGTTCAACAAATCCGTGCGCAAATCGAAGAATCGACTTCTGAGTACGACAAAGAAAAACTTCAAGAACGCGTTGCTAAATTGGCAGGCGGTGTAGCAGTGATCAAGATCGGTGCTGCAACTGAAGTTGAAATGAAAGAGAAAAAAGACCGCGTAGACGACGCACTTCACGCAACTCGTGCTGCAGTTGAAGAAGGTGTGGTTGCTGGTGGTGGTGTTGCACTGGTACGTGCTGCCAAAGCACTTGACGGTGTAACAGGTGCCAACGATGACCAAAACGTAGGGATCAACATCCTGCGCCGTGCAATCGAAGCGCCGCTTCGTCAAATCGTGGCAAACGCAGGTGATGAACCATCTGTTGTGATCAACGCTGTGAAAAATGGTGAAGGTAACTTCGGTTATAACGCTGCAACTGGTGAATACGGCGACATGCTTGAAATGGGTATTCTTGACCCAGCGAAAGTAACCCGTTCTGCACTTGAGCATGCTGCATCTGTTGCGGGCTTAATGCTCACAACTGAGTGCATGATCACTGAAATCCCGGAAGAAAAACCAGCAATGCCTGACATGGGCGGCATGGGTGGTATGGGCGGCATGATGTAATACATCTGCTGGTCATTCGATCATAAAAATCCCCGCAATTGCGGGGATTTTTTTATATGAAGGCCAATAAAAAACACAATACAGTAAAACTAAACTTAATGCATAAAAAAGTAAGAAATAGATAAATGGTTCAAAAATAATTAAATGTATGATGAGCTTTTGTATTAAATTGGTAGGGCTTAATGATTAAGCTGGGGGAGAGATGAAAGAACAAGAACACCAGATCATTGGGTTAATTTATGATGCCGCGATGGATACGCGTTTATGGCCGCAAGTAATTGAAGCCATTGTGCACTACACCAACAGTAAAACCGCGATTTTTACCGCTCTGGACCAGTTAAGTCCAAGTTATGACTTTGTGCATACCTATAACATTCCGCAAGCCTGTATTGATGCCTATCAGGATGAACGGATTAAAGTCATTGATATGAAACTGCATGCGCCGTTATGGCAGCAAACCGGGGTGGGGGATACCATTGAGCAAAACTTGCAGTCGTATGGCCAGATGCCGGGCACAGATGAATATATCTTTTATGAGCGCTGTCTGGAACCAACCGGGATTTGTCATATCGCAGCTGTTTTACTCGATCAGGGGCAACATCGTTGGGCGGTCTTGGGTATTCACCGGGTGCCCGATGCTCAGCCTTATAGTCCGGAAGAGCATGAATTTCTTAAGCGGATCGGTAAGCATTTACGCCGGGCACTACAAATTCATCGGCAGCTTTGTCAGGCCAAGCAGCAGAAACTGGCTTTAGGCCATATTTTAGATCACTTAAAAACGGGCGTGCTGCTACTCGATCAGCAGTCCTGTTTGATCTATTCTAATAAAAAGGCTCAAGCAATTCTTAATCGCTCCAGCCTGATTGAGCTGGACCGTTATAATCATTTAAAAGTGGGCCGCGGCTTTCAGGCCAAACTCGATCAGCTCATTGAGGGGGCAGGTTCGAATTTAAGTCAATGGAACAAAGAGCCGGGTGGGGTTATGGCCTTGTCTGCTCCAGATCAGACGACATTAATGCTCACCATTATTCCTTTTAATTTAAGCCAGCTAAAGAATACTGAAGGACTACCAGAACAGGCCTATGTCGCTGTTTTTGTGACTGAAACCGAGCAAAAATATTATTTAGCTGCAGATTTTTTAAAACAGCAATATCACTTGTCAAACCGGGAAATTGAGTTATGCGAGTTATTTATTAATGAGCATGATTTAGAAAAGATCGCTGAATATTGTCAGCTCAGTTTAAGTACCGTTCGAACCTATTTTAAAAATATTTATGCAAAAACCCAGTGTAATTCACAGGCCGAGTTAATTCATTTACTGATGGGCATTACCGTAAATTTTGAGCATATCGTATAGGCTGTTTTGTTTGAGAGTAGAAAAAAGACGCATGCCGCGTCTTTTTTAATATATGAGAATTTTTACTGTTTTAAAAACAGGTCTGCAGCCTGACGTCCTAGTCCAGGATCATCTGTAAAGACACCATCAACACCGGCTTTAAAGAAGATTTCAAACTCGGCCAACGCCCCTGTTTCACACTTCTCAGCAGGATTTGGACTACAATCGAGGCGATCAGGTAAAAATTCATTTTCTGGGCGCAAGGTATAAGGATGTACTTTCAGGCCCTGTGCATGTGCCAGACTCACAAAATTGGTGATTACTCCCTGATTACTGACGATATAGGTTTTACTTGGTCCCACACCATCAGCATATTGCGCAACCGTTTTAAGTCCTTCTGCACTGGCCAATTGACCATAAGTAGTCCCCAGACCTGCTTTTAGTGCATCAGCAGGCTGAGAACTCTGTCCGCTGTAGAGCTGAATGATTTTTGCATGTTGCAAGGTGTTTAAACGATCTAGCTGACTGCGTAGATATTGCAGATTTTTAACTTCAAAAGATTGTAGATAGACCGGGGCAATACTTCGCGAATATTCATATTTCGCCAAGCTACTCAATAAACGGTCTTCCATGGCCAGATTTAAATCCTGGAAATAGGTTGGGTGTTTAGTCTCAATATACAGCCCAATAATTTTTCCTGTTTTTTGATAGTGCTGATCAGCCAGTTCAATAATTTCTTCTATCGTCGGCACTAAAAACTGATCATTATATTGAGTGTTTTGTGGCCGAATATCTGGAATACGTTCGCGGGCTTTCAGCTGCTTCAGTTCACTTAAGGTGAAGTCTTCGGTAAACCAGCCTGTTAAGCTGACTCCATCAATGATTTTGGTGGTTTTACGATCTGCAAATTGTGGCAGTTCACTGACATTGGTCGTACCGCCAATTTCATTTTCATGACGAGCAACCAAATAACCATCTTTGGTTGGAACCAGATCAGGCTCAATAAAATCTGCACCATCCTCAATGGCTTTTTGATAAGCCTCCAAGGTATGTTCAGGACGCAAGGCACTGGCGCCTCGATGTCCGACAATAATAATTTCAGGTTCAACATAGGCCGGTGGTGTCGGCGTTGGAGTGGGATTATGCGTTTGATTATCACGATGATCACTATTACAAGCAGTTAAAGTGAGAATGCTGGTCAGTATCAGTGTTTTTCTTAGCATGCGGTCCTCTGATGATGCTGTTATTTTATTTGACGCATGCGTAGTGTTGAAGGAAAAACTTGCATTCTCATGACAGGTTGCAAAATAGCGACAATGTAAATGATGCTAGAGCGAGATAAATCTTTTATCTCCACATTTTCTCCTTATTTTTCGTTCAGCACATCTTTATGTAATATTTTCTTGTATTTTGGGCTTTAGTCACTGAATATCAATATAAATTTGCTAGGGTAAAGCGCCTTCAGAAGTGCTCAACCAAATCTTGGCTCAACCCCATCATG
The DNA here is from genome assembly GCF_013420645.1 of Acinetobacter sp. C15. Lineage (NCBI taxonomy): Bacteria > Pseudomonadati > Pseudomonadota > Gammaproteobacteria > Moraxellales > Moraxellaceae > Acinetobacter > Acinetobacter sp. C15. The sequence continues at coordinate 14,881 of NZ_VOXR01000002.1, read as the reverse complement.
TGACCAAATCTATGCTGTCAAAATTTTTTATTGAACGTCCTATTTTTGCTGGAGTCCTGGCCATTATTGTCATGGCGTTTGGTATTTTTTCCACTTTAGGTTTGCCGGTCGAGCGTTATCCAGATATTGCACCACCCCGCATTACCGTGAGTGCCACTTATACTGGAGCTTCGGCAGAAACAGTGGAGGAGAGCGTGACCCAGGTGCTGGAGCAGCAGATTCGAGGGCTGGATCATCTGCTGTATTTTAGCTCGAGCAGTGATTCTTCGGGGCGCAGCCGTATCAGTATCAGTTTTGAAAATGGCACAGACCCAGATACCGCACAGGTGCAGGTGCAAAATGCGATTAACAGCGCCATTAACCGTTTGCCTGAAGATGTACAGCGCCAAGGCGTGAATGTGTTCAAATCTCTGGGTGATACCCATATGGTCATCGGGTTGTATGACAGCGCTGGTCACAGTTCCAATATTGAACTGTCCGATTATATGATGACCCATCTGGAACAGGATCTGGCGCGTATTGAAGGCGTGGGTGAGGTGGATGTCTTCGGTTCGCAATATGCCATGCGAATCTGGTTGAATCCTTTAAAACTGAAACAGTATGCCTTGATGCCAAGCGATATTCGGGCCGCTGTTGAAGCCCAGAATACCCAGGTGGCAGCCGGCAGTATTGGCGATTTACCCACCGCAACCGATCAGTATTTAAATGCCAAAGTCACCTCCGGTTCACGTTTAAAAACTGTCGAAGAATTTGAAAATGTAATTTTAAAGTCGGCCCAGGACGGCAGTTTTGTTTATTTAAAAGATGTGGCGCGGGTCGAGCTGGGGGCAGAAAATTATCAGTCCTTTAATACGATTAACGGCTATCCTTCAGCTGCGCTGGGCATCTCCCTGGCCTCTGGCGCCAATGCACTGGCGACCTCGGCTTTAATCCAGCAGGAAATTGATCATCTCTCCAAACAGTTGCCTGAAGGCTACAAGATAGTCTATCCACGCGATAATACGCCGTTTGTGAAGGAGTCGATGAAAGAGGTGGTAAAAACCCTCATTGAAGCGATTATTCTGGTAGTGATCGTGATGTTCCTGTTTTTACAGAACTGGCGCGCTACCTTAATTCCGACCATCACCGTACCGGTGGTGATTTTAGGTACCCTGACAGTGCTGTATGTGCTGGGCATGACCATCAATACCTTAACCCTGTTTGCGCTGGTACTGGCGATTGGCCTGCTGGTCGATGATGCGATTGTGGTCGTAGAAAATGTTGAGCGTTTGATGCATGAGCAGCAGCTTTCAGCCAAACAGGCGGCAATCCAGTCGATGCAGGAAATTAGCGGGGCACTGGTCGGGATTACCTTGGTGCTGACCGCGGTGTTTATTCCGATGGCATTTTTTGGTGGCTCGACCGGGGTCATCTACCGTCAGTTTTCCATCACCCTGGTGGCCGCGATGTCCTTATCTTTGCTGGTGGCACTGATTTTAACCCCGGCCTTATGTGCCTTAATTTTAAAGCCAAAGCAGAAAACCGCCCGATGGGCCGCCTGGTTTAATCAGAAACTGGAAAATCTGAAACAGCATTATCTGCGTTCTTCAAGCTGGACCCTGCAACATCGCACCATCTGTCTGGTGATTTTTGTGGCTTTAATCGGGGTATTTGCCTTGTTCTATCGAGCCTTGCCGACCAGCTTTATTCCAAGTGAAGATCAGGGCATGCTCACGGTGCAATTTAAGTTGCAAGAAGGCGCACCCCTGTCAAAAAGCCGTGAAGTTGGTGAAACGATTCGTGCCTATTTTATTGCACAGGAACAGGCCAATGTTGATCTGGTGATGATTCGCTATGGCCGTAACTTCTCCGGCACTGGCCAGAACTTGGGGCAGGGCTTTATTGCGCTGAAACACTGGGATGATCGTCCGGGCAGTGACAATGCTGCGCAGGCAATTCGTGAGCGGGCCATGCAGCATTTCCAGCGTCATCCAGATGCGCAGATTATGATTGGGATGCCGGCCTCGGTGCGCGGTTTAGGCCAGACCGATGGCCTGCAGTTTTGGCTGCGAGATTTAAATGGGCAGGGCCGTGATTATCTGGAGCAGCAATTCCAGAGCCTGCGCAGTCAGGCCGACCGTTATTCCAGCTTTGCCAATCTGGATAAAAAAGTTAATCCGGAAAAAGCCGAGCTGAATGTCAATATTCATCAGAAACAGGCCATGGCCAATGGCCTGAGCCAAGGCGCGATTAACAGCACCTTGTCGGCGGCATGGGGCGGCAGTTATATCAATGACTTTATTGATCGTGGCCGGATTAAACGGGTGATTATGCAGGGTGATGCCGAGTTCCGTGCCACCCCGGAAGATTTGCAGGCCTGGTCGGTCCGTAATGCCAACGGGCAGATGGTGCCGTTTGGTAATTTCTCTACCCTGAGCTGGGGCGGCGGACCAGAAGTGGTGAACCGGTTTATGGGCTATACCGCACTGGAAATGGAAGCCGATACCGCAGCCGGTGCCAGCTCTGGTCAGGCCATGCAGGATATTCAGCAGCTGGTTGACCAGCAGGACGGTGTTGATCTGGCCTGGAGCGGCTTGTCCTTTGAAGAAAAGCAGTCCAGCAATCAGGCTTTATTGCTGTATCTGGTATCAATTGGTTTTATCTTCCTGTGTCTGGCAGCGCTGTATGAAAGCTGGACCATTCCAACTGCGGTGATGAGCGCGATTCCACTGGGTATTGGTGGTAATATCTTGTTCAGCTACCTGGCCGGGTTCCCGAATGATATCTATTTCCAGATTGCACTGCTGACCACCATCGGCCTGTCCTGTAAAAATGCGATTCTGATTGTCGAGTTTGCTTCGATGGCGCAGCAGCAGGGGCGCAGCGCCGTGGAAGCCGCACTGGAAGGAGCGAGTCTGCGTTTACGTCCTATTCTGATGACCTCGCTGGCCTTTGGGGCCGGGGTCATTCCGCTGGTATTTGCCTTTGGTGCCGGTGCGGTCAGCCGTCAGGAAATTGGCGTGAGTGTGCTGGGTGGGGTGATTTTCGGTACGGTTCTGGTGCTGATTTTTATTCCCTTTATGTATGTGCTGGTGCGTTCGATCTTTAAACTGAAACAGGCCTGATCCGCCGGGTTTATACAGAGAAAAATGCTGCTGCTTCAGGGACACTGCGGCAGCACGCAGATGCAGTGCAAATCACTTTACATTTTAAAAAATAACCAAGAATAATGATGAGAGTTTATGCTGAATCCTTTTGAACTTCAGGCACTGGAACAGGCCATTTTGCAGCAGCATCCAGAGCGGGTACAGACCCTGATTGCGCATATGAATCCGGCCGATTTGGCGGGATGGATTGAACAGCTGTCGCTAGAAGCGCAGGTTCGATTGATTCCCACCCTGGAGCAGGCCGCGCTGATCTTTGAGTTTTTGCCAAAAACTGTGCAGGCGCAAATTGCCGAACAGCTGGACCCAGCCGATTTGTTGCAGCTGATGAGTGCCATGCATTCAGATGACCGGACCGACCTGTTTAAAGGTTTGAGTCCGACGCTACAGCCGTGGATTCTGGCCGAGCTGGCCCCGGAAAAACGTCAGCAAATTCAGCAGCTGGCGGCTTACCCGGAAGAATCTGCCGGGGCGATCATGAGTTCGGATTTTGTGACTTTATCCCCAGAGCTGACGATCCAGCAGGCGATTGAACAGTTGCGTCAGGTGGCGGCAGACCGGGAAACCCTGTACCTGATTTATATTGTCGATGCGCTACAGCATCTGCTCGGTGTGGTGTCCTTGCGGCAGATTATTCAGGCCGCGCCAGAGGTACAGCTGCAGCATCTCATGACCACGGATCTGGTGATGGGCCAGGTCGATGAAGATCAGGAACAGATTGCCTGGAAGCTGGCGCATTATGATTTTCTGGCCTTGCCGATTGTTGATCAGGCGCAGCGTCTGGTCGGGATTGTCACCTATGATGATGCCATGGACATTGTCGAGGCCGAAACTACTGAAGATATTTTAAAATCCGGTGCGATTGAATCCTTGCCCAACCTGAGCCTGAAAAATGCACCAATTTTATCTTTATATCGCCAGCGCGTGTTCTGGCTGGTATTTCTGGTGTTTGGCAGTTTGCTGTCCGGTTTTGGGATTGCCCATTTTGAAGAGATTATTGCCGCGCATATTGTGCTGGTGTTCTTCTTGCCCTTGCTGGTCGGTAGTGGCGGGAATGCCGGGGCGCAATCGGCGACCTTAATGGTCCGTGCTTTAGCCACCGGCGATGTGCATTTTCGTGACTGGTTCTATCTGCTCGGGCGGGAAAGTCTGGTGGCGCTTTGTTTAGGTGGCACCATGGCACTGGCCGTGTCGGTACTGGGTTATGTGCGTGGCGATTTGATGGTGGCGGTGGTGTTGGCCTTAAGTATGCTGGGCATTGTGCTGATGGGCTGTCTGGTTGGCATGAGCCTGCCGTTTATTCTCAATAAGCTGAAACTGGACCCGGCCAGTGCGTCGGCACCTCTGGTGACCTCAATTTGCGATGCCAGCGGGGTGGTGGTTTATCTGTTTATTGCCTCACAGCTGTTGTTTTAGCCTGTATTTACAAAGCAGTAAAACGTTTGAGCAGCGCGCTCGAGTATAGTAAAAACATGACATAAATAGATAAAAATCAGGTTGATTCATGACAGAGCTGCACAGCACCAAACCCAAACTTTCCCGGCAAGAGGTGATTCGCCTGGAGCGTGATCTGGCCAAGTTTGCCAATATGATGGATTCGGTGGTGCGGATTCCGTTTACCAAACAGGGCGTGGGCGCTGATGCGGCTTTAAGTACCATTCCGGTGGCCGGCGATCTGGCCGGTTTTGTGCTGACCTGTTATGCAATTTATAAAGCCAAACAGGTCGGCGTGCCACAAGCCAAACTGAATCCGGTCATGAAGCTGGCGGTTATGGATGCGGTGGTGGGCTTTATTCCGATTGCCGGGACGATTTTTGATATTTTTATTCGCCCTAGCCGTAAGGCGCTGGATATTGTGCATGATCATATCCGGCAGGAATATGATATCCAGAGTGACCATCATGTGGTGCATCCTTTCTTGCATGAAAAACTGGAGCAGAAGCAGCAATATTCGGCATTCTGGCGTAATCCTGTGGTGGCCTGGCTGTGGATTCATCTTCCTGATTTATTAGGCCTGTTGTTCCTGATCATTCTGGTGGTGGCGACCTTGGCCGGGCTGCAATGGGTCTGGCAGTGGATGCAGGGTTTAAATCTTTAAGTAAGCTGTCATCATTCCAACCAGTATCTATCACACATAAAAACAAAAGCCTCCATATGGAGGCTTTTGTCTATTTAACGGTTGGGCATTATTATTAAGGCAGGTTTAACTGCTGTAATGCTGCCACACGCTGTTCAATGGTCGGGTGGGTCTGGAATAACGCTGCCAGACTAAACCCTTGTTCTTTACCTGCAGAAATTGCAAAAGCTTTCATTTCTTTTGGCATTGCATCTGGCATCTCAGACTCTGCTTGTAAACGCAATAACGCAGAAATCATGGCTTGTTTACCTGCTAAACGTGCACCTGCTTCATCTGCACGGTATTCACGTTGACGCGAGAACCACATCACAATTGAAGACGCCAAAATACCAAAGACAATATCTAATACAATGGTAATCACGAAGTAGGCAATGCCTGGCGCTTCGCCATCTTCACGGCCAAATACGTTACGATCAATGAAATCACCGGCAACACGGGCAAAGAACATCACGAAGGCGTTGACCACACCCTGGATTAACGCCAGCGTAACCATGTCACCATTGGCCACGTGACCAATTTCGTGCGCCAGTACGGCACGTAATTCATCTTTGTTCATACGCTCCAGCAGACCGGTTGAAACCGCCACCAAAGCATCATTCTTGTTCCAGCCGGTTGCAAAGGCATTCGACTGATAAGAAGGAAAGATACCCACTTCTGGCATTTTAATGCCAGCACGTTGCGACAATTGTGCAACTTCATTTAATAACCACGCTTCAGCCTGGTTACGTGGGGCATTCGGGTCAATCAGCTCTGTACCGGTGGTTTTTTTCGCCATCCATTTAGACATGAACAGGGAAATTAAAGAACCGACCATACCGAAGACAAAACAAATGACCAACAGGTTGCCTAGATTTAAGCCACCCGCGCCATGGTAACTACCGACACCGAAGAGTGACAAAATAATGCCAGCTACAACCAGTACCGCGAGGTTGGTTAGCAAGAACAAACCAATCCGCATCATTGAGTAAATCCTCTTAAAATGAAAATGTAATCTGATTCATAAATCATGCAAGTAAATATGCGGTGAATGTATTAAAAATTCAAGAAAAAATCGTGAAAATCAACAAAAAATCGTCTTAGTCCGAAATGGTGATTCGGGCTGCAGCAGAGGCATGTGCCGTGGCATAGGAGCGGACCGGTGCATCGGTAAAGCTGCCATCTGCGGCAACAATAATTTCACGCGATGGGCGTGCAGGCTGGGCTGCAGTTAAATGCGAACCAGAAGAAAGCGTATTGGATTGGGCCAGTAACGGTCCCTGATCGCTACTGCTGACACCACCGGCATACAGATTGTGATAACGGCTGGTCACGCGGCGCACATAGTCCTGAGTTTCACGGAAGGGCGGAATGCCACCGTATTTGGCGACATTGCCTTCACCGGCATTATAACCGGCCAATGCTAAGGATGTATTACCGTTAAAACGTTTTAGTAACCAGGCCAGATATTTGGCCCCGGCCATAATATTTTCATAAGGATCGTAGGCATTAGAAACCTGAAAACGTTTGGCAGTGGCCGGCATCAGCTGCATTAAGCCTTGGGCCCCGACCGGAGAGCGAGCATTGACATTAAAGCCGGACTCGGTGTGCATGACGGCTTTAATCAGCCCAGACGAAATACCGTGGCGCTGCGCGGCCTGCTGGATAATATGGTCAAAGGCATTTTTATTGCGGCTATAGCTTGGTAAGACCGATGCTTCAGAGCTGCCCCAGTTGCTATAACGATGAATATTGCTGTCGGGATAATACGTCACTTTGACTTTTTTCAGGGACTGGTCTGAACTTTTACGATTGGTCAGCAGGGTAGAGCCATTATTGTCTTTATAGACATAAATCTGTCCGGCATGACTGTGCGATGCAACCGCAAGCAGCGTCATACATCCCCAAAAAGCCAGTTGTTTAAAATGTAATCTTTTATACATTATCGTATTCATTATGGTAACGAAGTTCATACTGTCCCCAAACAGGTGGTTTGAGTTTAACAAAAAAAACATTGATGAAAAGAGTCTTTACATTTATTTCCCCGTTTACTTTGTAAAAATCAAGCCCTGTTTGCTGACAGAACAATCAAAAAAAATATTTATTTTTTTTTATTCTGGTCTGCTTGACACACTTAAACCATTGATTTTAATTATAAATAAAATTGATTAAAAAATGATCAATTTAAATAGAAGCCTTCAATTGCAGGCAAGTGACCTTGTCAAGTTGTTTTAAATCCACAAAGTTATCCACAGCTTTTGTGGAAAACTGTGGAAAAGTCCAAAAGATAAGCATCTTGCTTAAAAGATGAACGCAAACGTTCAAATTAGCATAAAAATAAAGACAGCGAGATGACAAAAAATGACAAGCAGGAAATTACATTCTTTTGATGCGTGCCGGGACTGAATCGGCTAAAATTGCGCGGTATTTTTTTTATGGGTAAATCTCGTCTATGTTCTCGCCAGTTGAGTCCGATCAAGGATTTAATTTTAAACCAGAACTGCCAACCAGCTCTGCGTATTACCGTTTGCTGAAAAAGCTGCGTCGCCAGGTGGGTCATGCCATTCGTGATTACAAGATGATCGAAGACGGTGACAAGGTCATGGTGTGTATTTCGGGTGGTAAAGACAGTTATACCTTACTGGATATTCTGTTGCAGTTTAAACGTATTGCCCCGATTCATTTTGATGTGGTGGCGGTGAATCTGGACCAGAAACAGCCGGGCTTCCCTGAAGATGTGCTGCCGCGTTATCTGGAAGAAAATAATATCCCGTATTATATTCTGGAAAAAGATACCTACAGTATTACCAAGCGTCTGACCCCGGAAGGCAAAACCTACTGTGCAGTGTGTTCGCGTCTGCGTCGTGGTTCACTGTACGGCTTTGCCCAGGAAATTGGGGCAACCAAGGTGGCATTGGGGCATCATCGTGATGATATTCTGGCGACTTTCTTCCTGAACCTGTTCCATGGCGGCAGCTTAAAGGCGATGCCACCGAAGCTGTTATCTTCCGACAAGAAGAATATGCTGATTCGTCCACTGGCTTATGTGGAAGAAAAAGACATCATCAAATACGCGCAAATGCGCCAGTTCCCGATTATTCCATGTAACCTGTGTGGTTCGCAGGAAAATCTGCAACGTGCGATTATCAATGACATGCTGCGTGAATGGGACAATGCCCATCCAAAACGTCTGCACAGTATTTTTGGTGCATTGCAAAATGTATCACCATCGCAACTGGCAGACCGCGAGCTGTTTGACTTTGAAGCACTCGATAGCGAGCGCGAGTTTGACTTTAAAGGCAGTTATTCGCACGAGAATGAAGATGGTCAGTCCAACCGCATCAACATGGTCAATTTAGGCTATGCAGCTGACTAAATAGTCAAAAAAAGCATTGAACTTCAGTTCAGTGCTTTTTTTATATATTTGAATTATTTCAATATTGTATTAAAAATATAAAATTTGAACGCATCGTACAAAAAATCTTAGCCATCTTTTATGATTACATGCTATAACAGGTCACAAGCATCATTGCTTCACAAAAATGTTGTCTGGACAGGCGACACAAATGAACAAATAAATTGAGGAATAATCATGCCTGCTTTTTTATCTGATGATTGGTTTGCAACCGTAGAGAACCTGACGGCTCAAGCTGGTGACTTAAATTTACCACCTGCGCTTGCGAATCTTGCAATTAATTTGGTTGTTACGGATGCTTCAGGCAATACAGAATTAGCTTTAGACGGTGGCAAAATCCAGAAAGGATTGTCTGCAAATGCAAAAACAACCCTGAATATGGATGCTGAGACCTTACGTAAAGTGTTCCTGGAGTTTGATATGGCTGCAGCCATGCAAGCCTTCATGACCGGTAAAATCAAAGTACAAGGCGATATGTCTCAATTAATGGCATTGCAAACTGCAAAACCAAGCCAAGAGCAAAAAGACCTGTTCAAAAACGTTTTGGCGCAAACCACCTGATTGTGACCCGACACAAAAAAGCTTACCCGAAGGTAAGCTTTTTTTTGCCTTGAAGATCAACGGTGAAGCATTTAAATATTCACCAGCTGCGGCGTGGTCTTGATGTGTTCCAGATAGGCACGGATACGGGTCACGTATTGTAAGGCCTGACGATAACGTCCGTTCTTGGCTTTATTGCCGTCTAAGTAAGCATACAGGTTGACCCAGTTGTTCGGGTTTTTACCGGTGGCCTGAATACGCTTCTGAATCTGGCTCACGGCACCCGGACCCATGTTATAGGCCACCAGTGCATACCAGTTACGGTCTGGAAACGGAATATGCTTATAACGGTTCAGCATCAGGTTGTAATACTTGGCACCGCCCTGAATGCTCTGGGTTGGATCGGTACGGTTACTGACGCCCATGGCTTTGGCTGTGCTGTTAGTCAGCATCATCAAACCACGAACACCGGTTGGTGAAACAGAGTTCGGCTTTAAGTACGATTCCTGATAACCAATGGCCGCCAGTAAATGCCAGTCCAGATCATACTGCTGCGCAGTGCGCTGGAAGCTGGCCTTATATAAAGGCATGCGATTGCTTAAGTCACGCTGGATAGTATTCCAGGATTCCTGCTTAACCACATTCTGGTTATAGAACGAGGCCAGCTGGTTGATGGCACCGCTTTGTTTGCCACGGCAGACAAAGGCACTGGCGGTCTGGCTCAGCGGATCATCGGCATGTTTAAATACCCAGTTTAAATTGCTGTTTAGGCCATTTTTCTGCAAGGTGTTTAAATCGCCACAGGTGGCCGAAAAACCGGTCAGATGCTTGTTTTCAATGCTCTGAATACTGGCAGTGGTCATGGCAAAGTTGGCTTTACCTGACGCCACCCATTGCAACGCTGTCGCATTGTCCGGTACGGTTTTAAACTCGAGTTTGACATTCAGGCTATGCGCATAGTTGCGCACCAGGTCATAACCAAAGCCATGCAGATGCTGACTGTTCTGAAACACGGTGGTCGGATTCGAAACAGAAACCACGGTCAATTTATTGTGATTGACCACGCGATCAAACTGATACGCTGCTTTACTTGCATTAATACTATGAAACGGAATTAACGCACTGCTTAATACTAAGACTTTTAAAGGGAGAGAGTTGAAAAAAGAGTGAAGGCCAAGCCTCGACCCAGAAGTTGAACTACTGTGCATGTTGTCTCCGCTACAAGTAATTTATGCCCTACAAAGCAGGAGGCAAAAGGCCTCAGACTTTTTCAAGTTTGATAAATTCAATAAGAGGGTGGGCACTCATGACGTCATTCAAAATGACATGGGATGAAAGATAAAAAATGTGGCTACGCCACACAGGTTAAAAAATGATCACAATTAAAAGATGTGCGCATAATAAAGACCAAAATTTGAGTTGTCAAATTTTGTCCATAAAAAAATAAAAAACTGTTTCATAAGTAAATGATTCTATTTAGGAAAAATATTTTATAAACTTTAAAAGTGGAGTAATTGGGGAGAAGGCAGCAGTTTTTGGTAAGCTACAGGCATATTTTTCTGCTGTTAAAGGCCATGAAATCGAGCTTAATTACCCGTGGTGGACATGACAAACTGGTCGCGGAACTTCAGCATTTGTGGCATGAAGAACGCCCTGAAATTACCAAAAAAGTGAACTGGGCGGCCAGTCTCGGCGATCGTTCGGAGAACGCCGATTACCAATTATAACCCTATTATTTATACTATTTTAATTTTTTTTACTATTAAACAACAGTATATGAATAGTATTCATACTATTAAGATATACTAAGATTAAAAGGATGCTAAAAATTATGAATAAAGAATTTAAAATAATTTTAAAGAATGATTTAAGCACTAGTGAAGAAGAGCTTGTGAAGATTTATTGGGATTTTTGTGAAAATCTTCAAGATTTCTACTATTTACCTAAGCAATTGACTAATGAAAATTTAAGTAAAAGTATTGATGTAACTAAATTTGTAAAAGCAAATAGCTATATTTTATGTGAGAATCTAAAATGTATCGATTGTAAAGAAAATTTTTATTTTAATACTAGACAGAGTTATATAGATTTTATTAAAAAAGATACTCAATATTGTTCAAAATGTTTTGATAATATAGTTGCTTTAAAGGCAGATGAAATTATTTTTAAATTGAGAAGTATAATTTATAATAAAAATACCATAAAAATAAATAAAATAAACAATCTAACCTATATGGAAAAAGTTTTTTTATATTATATTTTTTTGAAATCAGATGTTAGTAATATTGATATTCCTATTAATATTAAAAATATTTTTCCAGATTTAGATTCTAATATTATTAATGATATTTATTCTGTTTATATTGATAGATTGATAAATAATAAAATCTTATATTATATTGATTGTCAGGAAGTTACAAAGTGCTGGAATTCATTTTCCCCTTATTGGGGAGCAGTTCAAGAAAGGCTTACACTCGATAAAATTAGAGAAATAGCTCAGCTTAGTGAGTATAGATATTCTTCATTGCTATTATTTAATGAATTTGAAATCGCTTATGATTCTTCTGATTATGTTGAAATTTTACGTGATAGTATTTACTCACACGTATTAAATGAAAATGATTTTAGAGATATTGAAAATTTTGTTATTAATTATAAGTTAAAACAAGTTGATGTCTTTGTTTTGGAGATTCAAGATAATTTTGAAATCGCTATTAATATGAAATTATTTTTAAGACTTGAAAGTATTTTATTAAGTATGATAAGAGAAACAACACTTCCTAAAATATACTTTTCACTTTTTTGGGCTATGGATAATTTGAATTCATTTTTATATAAAAAAATTAATAGTTTAAGCTATTTAACCAAGTCTAAAAAAAGTACACTTTATATTAATAATTTAGAGTATTTTTTAAATAAATATAGGGGTAGATACGATGAAATTTATGATAAAAAAATACCAGTAGATATTATTTTTGAGGATGATTTTATTGATTTTATATCTTATAATTTTATTAAAGATAGTTGGAATGGTATTAATGGGAATGCTGTGATATCTAAATGGATAGAGAGTATAGAAAAATAATTGTTTTTTAGAGAATTGTTTATTATTGATTTTTGTTATATCTGCTCACGGATTATTTATAAAATTATAGTGTTTTGTGGATATTTCCTATACAGATAATTTTTTGATTAAGAGGGATCTCTATATGCTATTCTAACTATAATTTGATTTATTAATTATTCAGTATTGTTATGCCATTATTAGATTGGGTGAACCGAAACCAAGCTGAAGAAACAGCAACAAGTGTTCCGTACCATTTGCTAAAATTCGAACAAGCCTATGGTGATGAAGAGCAAGCGAAAGAGAATCTCATCATTCAAGGTGATAACCTTCAAGCTCTGAAGGCATTATTGCCACTGTATGGTGGACAAGTAAAATGTATCTTTATTGATCCACCTTACTTATATACACCAATGATGAAAATGTAAAAATTAGTTCATAAGTATTTAATATTTTGAATTATATTTAAAAACTAAAAGTAAAAATAATAATTGAATAAATTTGGTAATGATATACCATGTAATTATGTAAATTTTGTAGTCATAACAATGAAACTCATCAGGACTAAATTTAAGTCAGGTGAACGCTACTCACTGTTGGTAGATGACAAAGGAATGCCTATTTGGTATCCAACACTTTTTGCTACGAGCAAACTCAGGAATTCCGCAAAAGCACCAAATACAATAGAAGCACATCTAAATGCCATAAAGTTGCTAATAGAATGGAGTCATTCATCAAATATTGTTCTAGAAGAAATTTTCTCAGCAAAGCAGTTTTTAACAACTGAACAGATAGAACATCTCTGCATCTATCTGAAAGGGAAAAAAGATGAAAAAATTTATGAAGGCTTTAAAAGTTGTAGGAACCAAAGAAAAGAACTGCATAGAGCTAAAATTCGAAGTGAAGAATCAATTTCTAGCTCAACTGCTTATATAAGAATATCTTATGTTGCTAATTATATAGATTGGCTTGCAAAACACGTTATAAGTGAGAGAAACCAAATTATAAATAGTGATATATCGCTCGGTATCTCACGCATGGTAAGAAGCTTGAAAGCTAGGAGACCAACAAGATCAATTTCTTCTCGAAATCCTAAAAAAGGATTAGCAGACAATCAAAGAGATATAGTGCTAAGAATTATTAATCCAAATAGCATAGATTTACCTTTCTCCACGGAGACAAAAGAGCGTGATAGCCTAATATTTGAAATCTTGTATAAGACAGGAATACGGCTAGGAGAGCTTTTATCAATAAAAATTTCAGACTTTAATTTTCAAAACAACACACTGCATATACATAGACGTCACGATGATGTTTATGATCCAAGGTTAAAACAGCCAGTTGCTAAAACTTTTGATAGATTGTTGCCTATTAGCAGAAAGCTAGCAGAACGAACACATGACTATATACTTAGAGAAAGGTCTCAAGTAGTTGGAGCTAATAAGCATGACTTTCTGTTCGTTACTTACAAGTCTGGGCCATATTGTGGAAAACCATTATCATCAAGTGGGCTTTATAAAATCATAAATCAGGTTCGTGAAAGTATTGATGAGCTGTCCGATTTAACACCACATATATTTCGCCACACTTGGAATGATATGTTCTCAGAGAAAGTGGATGAGCAAGGTATATCTGAAGCGGAAGAAGAAAAGCTAAGATCTAATCTCATGGGGTGGGCAGAAGGTTCTGGTACCTCAAAGACTTATACCCAAAGACATATAGAGAAAAAGGCACATCAGGTAAGTATATTATTACAAAAGGAAATTGATGATGGAATAAATAAAAATAAGTAGTAAAGCTTCCTCCTTATCCATTCACAATACAGAAAAGCTGTTATCTAGGAATGGGTATGAATTTAACTATCATGATGAACGTTGGGTTGTATCTAAGGTTTGTGCAGTAAACTTTAATTGGATTTATTCTGTACTCGAATTTAAGTTTCATGAAAGCTATAAGAGAGTTTTATTGCATTATGTTCAGAATAATTCTGCTGGGTACGCTAAAGCCATAAATCACTATACAAAATTATTTTTTCAGTTTTGTGCGAATGCTGACGGAAGATTAATATCTTTAGTTTCAGGTCGGCATGTTATTAATTACTATTCTTCGCTCGATCCTAATAAAAAACATAATATAGCCCAAGTGCTAACTTTTCTGAAGAAATGGCATGAATTTGGTTATGAGGGCATAAATACCGATGTCCTTGAGGTAATCAAAGAGTTACGAGTTAAAAATGCTGAAAAAGGTAAGGCCGTTAGACTACTTTGCCCATATGAAGGTCCTTTGTCTGATTTGGAGTATGAAGGACTATACAGTGGGTTATCTAAAGAATTTGAAGAAGGCAAGATTAGTCTGAAAGAGATGGTGATTGCCAAACTATTTTTAGCAACTGGTAGGCGTCCAATCCAGATAGCAAATTTGAAAGTTAAAGATTTTGTAGGTGTTACCGTTATTGATGGAAATAAGTTTGACTTATTAAGTAAGCGTCCGCTGAGCCCCACTTTTTCTAACTCATTAATACCGCGATAGTGTCCACTAAATTTTAAGTGGACACCTATTTATGGATTTAAAGACAGTTATAGACACTGCACCAACGCTAAAAAAGC